>CAYYKU010000008.1:10136-21525 GCA_964440825.1 Candidatus Woesearchaeota archaeon | reverse complement strand
AGAATTAAGAAAGGAAGAGAATTATGTTAATTTTAGGTAATCATGCAACACAGCTTTATAGTACAAATCTTTAAAAGGTTATTGTTGGATGCTATTTTATGGATAAATCTAAACCGGTAATTGGTTATAATTACGCAAATGTATGTTTGAAACCAGAAACTCTTTATTTAGGTAGTGATTGGAAAGAGGCAATTGGAGAAGGTAAATTGAGCCAGACAGGAGTTTTAGATCTCCTTATTGGAGGAGATTATTATATGCAGATGCATGGGGTTTATATTCCAGTTTCATCTATGGGTTCAATTAATACTCCTGGGGAGATTGTATCAGCTGTGAGAAACTTGTTGGGTGATTGTAAGGATTGTTTGGTAAAATATACTTCTTTAGTTGATAAAAAAATTATACAAGATTCTATTTATTTTACTCCAGAGGGATTATATGACTATTCACATGATTTACATAATCCTAAAGGAAAGAATGTTGGTTCGTGGATTGATTATGCAAGTTCAGTTAGTAGTGATTTGGAAAGTTATTTTCCAAAGGGAGTTTTTGTTCCTAAGGGCAAATTAGAATTTGTTCCGACATTTGAGAAGATGCGAGGTATGCGACCATATGTGAGGAGAGAGAGTAATGATAGTTATCTATTTTCTGGAGATACTTTTCAAGAAAGAATTGAGAGATTTCTCGAAGCATATGCTGCTGTTAAAGAGCATGAGAAATGGTCGGATGAAGAAGAGCGAAGAATTAGACATAGTGTTGATGGGGAAATTAGAGACTTGTCTCGTTCAGAAAGAATTCCTAAGTTTGCAAAAGTAGTTTTTTAAATTTCTATTTAAGTATATAAAAACCTAAAAACCCTTATTTGGTGAATTTATTATGCCATGCGATAAATCAAGTGAAGGATTAGAGGGAATTGGTTTTTGGGATTTCTTAATGGGTAATTCTTCTCTAGAAGAGGTGTCTCTTCAGGAATTTGTTAATTCTGGAAGTTCCATAGCTTCTAATGTTTGGTATTATTATGGGGTTGATCTGGTTACACGAGATGTGCAATATCAGTTTCCGCCAAGTGATAAATGGGTTAACTCTAGTTAATTAGAAGTATATTTTCTATAGTACAAATCTTTAAAAGACCATAATGTTCTCAATTTTAATGATACCTGTAACGATCAATGACAGTAGTAAATCATCTAAGTATTTGGTTGATAGTACTGCTAAGACATTTATGAATCATTATATGGGGCAGGATAAGGATAGAGTTCTGGATCAACGTCTTTTTGGTACTTTAAGAGATTTGGAACAAGGAAGTTTTTGGCATGTGTTGGAGAATATTGATGGAAATGAAGATTTTAGGGAGAAAGCAATAAGAACATTTACTGAGAAGGAACTTCATGATATTTTATATGTTTGTTTAAACCAAGCATTGGTTTTTCCAGAGTCAAATGCTCATCCAGGTTCTTTGAAAGGGAATATGATTGTTTATAGGTACGCTTCAAATCCTAAGTCTTTAACAGCACAAGCTACAGAACATATCTCTGATTTCACTAGAGGTTTACAGAATGGGAGATTTTGGGAATCTTTGACTCAAATGCATGGGCGTGGAACTGCTAGAGAACCTTATTCTGTTATGGCTGATTGTTTGATAAATCATTTTTCAGAATTGGATGTTAGTTATTTGCCTAAAGGTTTAGAAATAATGGCAAGGAATGACAAGGATTATGCTTTTCCAGAGATGGTTATGATTCCAGATATTACTGGTACTGTTAAAGATGCTGTTCCAAAATATGCAGATTTTTTCCTTCAATTAGATGAGGCTTTTGCTAAAGATTCTTCTTTGCCTGTTTCTCGTGATGCATTCAGAAAAAGATTTTTTAGATCATATGTTGAGAGGGTTTTGCAATGTGATGAAGATGGGATTTCAGATTTCCCGGCCTATGAAACGCCAAGTGTAGTTTCTCTTTTAGCTAATGAGCCTTCTAGAGAAATTTTGGCAGGAAATCCAGAGTTGAAAGAAAGATATGATTATTTCTTGTCTAGAAAATAATTTAATATTTCCTAAATAGCTTTAAAAATCCTTAAAACTTGATTATTTTATGACTAAAAAGAAAGAGGTTTCTGTGGAACCGGAGGTTCAAACTAAAAAGTTTGGCACCTTTTCAGGAGTTTTTTTACCTTCTTTACTAACGATATTTGGGGCAGTAATGTATTTTATTGCTCCGCAGGTTGTTGGCGGGGTTGGTTTAGCTAAGGCTCTTTTAATAATTCTTATTGCTCATTCAGTTACTTTGGCTACGGCTTTTTCTATTTCAGCTATTGCGACAAATATTAAAGTCGGCGGCGGGGGATTATATTATCTTATTTCCCGGAGTTTGGGTTCTGAGTTCGGAGGTAGTATTGGTATTCAGCTATATTTTGCTCAAACGATTGCTTCTAGTTTTTATGCTATTGCTTTTGCTCGTGGTGTTAGTATTGTTTTAGGTTATATTGGTATTACTTTAGCAGAGATGAATATTGCCATTATGTCTTTGATTTTCTTTGGTTTGCTTGTTTTTGTCGGAGCAAATTTTATTGTAAAGATACAATATGCTATTTTTGCAGCGATAATTCTTAGTTTAGCTTCTATCTTTTTAGGACCTCATACTGCAACTATTTCCACTTCATTATTTTCTCCAACTACAATTCCTTTCTGGATAGCTTTTGCAATGTTCTTCCCCGCTGTTACGGGAATTGATGCAGGCGTAGGGATGAGTGGAGAGTTAAAAAATCCTAGAAAAAGTTTAGTAATTGGAACATTTACATCAATTATCGTTACGATGTTAGTTTATATTGCGTTGGTAGTTAAATTTGCTGTGTCTGCAAGCCCTGAAGATTTGGTTTCTAATAGTCAAATTATTTATCAAATTTCTCTTTTTGCTCCATTAGTTCTCATCGGGATTTTAATGGCCACCTCTTCTTCTGCATTAAGTAGTTTGATGACTGCTCCGCGTTGTTTGGTAGCTATGGCTGAAGATAAAATCCTTCCTAAGTTTTTGAATTTTTTAGGTAGAAAAAGTAAAAGAGATTCAGAACCAAGAATTGCAGTTTTCTTAAGTCTTTTAATTGGTCTGGGAATTATTATGCTTGGTTCTCTGGAATTGGTTTCTCAAATTGTATCTATGTTTTTCCTGAGCGTTTATGGATGGATTAATGGCGCAGCATTTTTCGAAAAAATCTCAAAAAATCCGAGTTATAGGCCTACTTTTAATGCTCCTACTTTAATTTCATTTTATGGTATGTTTGCTGCTTACGCTATTATGTATTTATTTAATCCAAAAATAATGTTAATAGTAATCGTACTTCAGTGTTTATTGTTCTTCTCCCTTTACAAAGCAAAAAAATCTATGAAAATTGAAGGTGTTTGGCAAGGAGTTTCATTTCAACTTTTAAGATCTTTATTAAAGAGTATGGATGCTGGTGCAAGAAGTGTAAAGAATTGGAGACCAACTATTTTAGCGTTTTCAACAAATGAATTGAATAATCACCCTATAGCCAATTTGCTTAATTGGATTGGTGCAAGAAGTAGTGTAACTAAAATGTATTTTTTAAGAAAAGGTAATTTCAAATCAGATGTTACAAATAATAATGTCCAACAGGCAAATCTTCTTAATTACACCAAAGAGCATGCTTTAGAAATATTTCCTAGAACAATATTAACTGATAATTTTCAAAAAACAATAGAGAATCTTTCTCAAGCAGAAACACTTGGGAATCTTCCCTTAAATACTGTAATGCTGGACTTTAACAGTAAAATTGAAACGAGTGATTTAGCTAGGAGTATTTCGGCAATGGATAAGAATTTAATTCTTCTGAGAAATCAAACAGGATTCACTAATTTCAATAGAGTAGATGTTTGGTGGAGTTCAAAGAAAAATGGTAATTTTATGATTTTGCTTGCGTATTTGATAACGCATTCAAAACAATGGTTAGAGCAAGGGGCAACTATTAGGATATTTAATGTTGTTGATAATAAATTAAAACATAAACAAGATATTAAAGAATTAGAGGGGATTATTGAACAGTCAAGAATTGAGAATATAGAGTTGGAAGTAATAGAATCAAAGCAAAATAAGATTGCAGAGGTAATTAATTCTAAATCTTCTGATGCGGATTTAGTTATCTTGGGTTTGACAGATATGGAAAAGAAAACTAATAAACAAGTAATTGAAACAATTCAGAAGTTTACAGAAAAACTTAAAGTAAGCTTAATAGTTTCTGCTAAAGATAAAATTGATTTCCAGATTAATTAGTTTAGTAAAACAAAACATTTATAACATCTCCTTGGTTCAAGTATTTATGGGGAAGAGGGCTGTTCGTAAACGTGCAGTTATTTATATTGCTGTGTTTTTTGTTGTGTTTGTTTTGATTTGTGTTTTTATGTATAATGATTCAAATAAAGAGGCAATTAAACTACCTTCTTCTGAAATTAATGAGTATAATGGTTCTCGTTTAGATTCTGCCTTTTCCTTTAGAGAGAATTCAATAAAAGGAGTCCAATACATAAATATTACTAATTATCGGTTAAGAATTAAAGGGTTGGTTGAGAATTCAAAAGAGTATTCGTACGTAGATATTCTAAATTATCAGCCATATAAAAAAGTTGTAAAGTTAAACTGTGTTGAGGGTTGGAGTGCAACTGCTCTTTGGGAAGGGATGTTAATTAATGAATTATTTGATGAAGTTAAACCGCTAACTGCTGCAAAAGTAATTATTTTCCACGCATATGATGGTTACACTGTAACATATCCAGTTGATTACTTTACAAATAAAAATATTCTTCTCGCTTATAAGATGAATAATGTTACAATTCCTGTAGAAAGAGGTTTTCCTTTTGTTTTAATTGCAGAAGATAAGTGGGGATATAAATGGATTAAATGGATAACTGAAATTGAATTTTCAGATGATCTTAGCTACAAAGGGTTTTGGGAAAGTCGAGGGTATTCAAGGGAGGGAAATTTAAATGAAAGCTTCTTGGGATAAATCTTATTTAAAAAGAATAACGCATTGGGTTCTACTAGTTTTAATTATTATTTATATTTTGTCTGGGTTGGGGATAGTTTATTCTCCGATTGTTGAATCTTTAACTCTTGGTTTGCTTACAAAAGCTCTTTCTTTTAAAATCCACTTTTATTTATTGATCCCTTTTATTTTAGCTCTTTTGGCCCACATAATTATTGTATTAAGAAGAAAATGAAAAATTATTAAAAATACAAACTAATAAGAACTAGTTAGGCCTTAGATATTTAGTAAAAGGAGGTAAAAATGTTTGAAAAACAAATTAAAAGAATGAAGTTAGTTGATATGGCTATGACAAAAATTGCTGTTGCGGCATTCATTCTGTTCGTGATTGGAATTTGGCCAGCTGCTCAGAATTGGGTATTAAGCGTTAGTCCTTGGTATTTCTTAGCTGTTGCAGTTATTTTAGCAATTATAATAGAAACAAGGATCTGGAAGTAATTATTTTTATTTTTTTATTAAATTTAAATGAAGTAATTGGAAATTTTTATTTTTTTCAAAAGCTTTAAATACTCATCCTTCTTTTTAATTATATGAAAAAGAGTAAAAAAGAAGCTTGTGAATGTGATGATTCTTGTGAATGCGGAACATCTTCTTCTTGTGGACATTTTCGTATGTGCAGAACAACAGTGGTGGAGTTTATGGCTTGGGATTCTTAGGGGCAGTTATTTATTACATCTCTACAGCAGGAAGCTTTTGGATGGGTGTTTTAGGAATTCTTAAAGCATTAGTTTGGCCAGCATTCTTAGTTTATGAATT
Source organism: Candidatus Woesearchaeota archaeon (assembly GCA_964440825.1). Taxonomy (GTDB): domain Archaea; phylum Nanobdellota; class Nanobdellia; order Pacearchaeales; family GW2011-AR1; genus CABMGO01. The sequence continues at coordinate 15,720 of CAYYKU010000008.1, read as the reverse complement.
ATTGAAATTCTTAGTTGCTTAAATTTTTTAGAATTCTTTTAATCTGTTATTCCTAATAATTTGTCTATGAATTGTTTGTTTGGAATTTGATATTTATTACAGAAAGTATCTAGGATTTCTCGTTCTTCTTTAGTTGATTTAGGAATAATTATCTTGGGTTTTCGGATATAAGGGTAGATTTTTCCACTAGAGTCCTCAAGCGGTCTTCCTTCTGAATGTAAAGTTGAACTGTCAGTAGTTAATGTCACAAGGAGTCCGTAGTTTACATTTCTTTCGAATGCAGCATTGCATACTTCCTTTAATTCCTCTCTAGCTAGTCTTGCTATAAGTCTGGTGTCAGTACCATAAACCTTACTTAAAAAATTTAATCTTTCATATTCTTTCATTCCAAGTATAAAATTAGAGGGGTGATATTCTGTTTGATATGTTGTAATGAGTCTTCTAGGAAATAGTATTGCTTTTTCTCCATCTGGCCCTATTATCTTTTGAGCATGTTTAGTTCTCCAGTCCCAGGGAAATTTGTTTAATTCAGCTATTTTAGCTTTTGAAATGCCTGTTTGCATTCTTATAGAATCTGGGTGGGCGTATGCAGTATGGATTGCATCAAATAATGATTGATAACCTACTCCCTTATAGCCTTCTTCTTCAAATTGCTTTATACTTGCTAATGCAAGTTCATCTATTGTTTTATCAGGTAAGTGGCTAAACAGTTTTTGAACGTGGTATCCTATCGTTTTTACCATAAATTTAACACTTTTTTGGCATTCTTAAGTATTGCTATTCTACAAAAATAGTGCCTTTTTAGTGTAATAATCCTTAAAAATAACCTTTTTCTGTATTTAAGATGGGTTTGGTGCATGGTAAAGACAGTGCTGTTGATATTGTTAGAAGATTAGTTTTGACGGGTGTTCCAGATATGGGTTGGATGACTCGAATTTTTTCTAGAAGCGGGATTGATGGGATAGTTGATAAGTCTTTAAACTATGCGGATGTTTTTTATGTGGCTCCTCTTGCAGGAAGAGTTTATCTCCCTATACAAATGGAGTCTTATACTGATTTTGGAAAATTTATGGTCGAACCCACAGGTTTTGAGTATGATGCAGATGTTTTTTCAGTTTATGCTGTTGATCCCACATTTAACGTAAGATCTTGGGCAAGAAAAGTTGCTTTGAATGAAAAAGGAACTAGTCAAGCAGATGTTTTTGCTGAAGATATTGCTAAGGAGTATGGCAAAATTGCGGTTGTCGATTCTCCGTCAAACGGGGTGAATAAAGGATTTTTCTCTGTTTATTTTTTAGGTAATGGTGGCCATTGTTTTTCGGAGACTGTTTCAAGAGAAACGCCTGCAAATTTTTTAAATAAACGTCTTGAATCTATTTTGGAAAATATTTCTAAGCCCTCACAAATAGTTATAAACTGATAAATTTCTCGATATACTATGGTGGAAACAAAAAAGAGGATAGTTGTAAGTGAACATTTTTCAGAAGATTTGGATTTATTTAGTTCGGACAAGGATTCTTTTACAGGTTTTGATTCACAAGAGTTATTGGACTTGAAAAAGGAGGTTCAGGATGTTGAAAAAGACGAAAAGGTTAATGAGCTAGTTTCTTATGATTTAATTAAGAAAAATTTAAGTTATGATTTGCCTCACCAGCGAGAAGGGGCTTTGAAAATTATTAGGGACATGAATACTTCGGCATTATTATCTGATGAAGTCGGTTTGGGCAAGACAATTACTACTGGAATTATTTTGAAAGAAAATATTATGAGGGGTTTTGTAAAAAAGGTTTTGATTTTAACACCTCCTTCTTTAGTTGATCAATGGGTTGCAGAATTAAAGGAAAAGTTTGATCTTGATTTTGAAATTATCGAATCTGTTGAAGATTGGAAAAAAATTAATTTTGCAATTGCTTCGCTTGATAGGGTTAAGATTTTTGATAATTTTACTCGGGATTTTAAACATAAACCTGCCCACGAAATTGTATGGGATTTAGTAGTTGTTGATGAAGCTCATAAATTAAAAGAAAGAAATACTGTGCGTTGGAAATTTGTTGATAGGCTTCAGAAAAAAAGATTTCTGCTTTTGACGGCTACTCCTTTTCAAAATGATTTGTTGGAGTTATATAATTTGCTTAATTTACTAAAGAAAGGACATTTAGGGACGGTGAAAGAATTTAGAAATAAATTTTTGTTTAAAGGAAATAAAAGACATCCGTTGAATCCTCTGGAGTTAAGAAAGAAACTTGGTGAGTTAATGGTAAGAAGAAAACGTTCTGAAATAGGGATTGACTATAAACCTCGGCTTCCAAAAATTATTTCTGTTGAACTGACTAAGGAGGAGAAAGAAATTTATGATAATATTTGTGAATTGATTAAATCAAAATATTTTTTGGCTTCTGGAAATCAGATAAATGGTTTATTGGCAGTGTTTGCTATTTTACCTAAAATTACTTCTTCTTCAAAGTCTGCTATTGAGAGTTTAAATAGGATTGTTTCAGATGAAATTTATCACGATACTACTAGGGCTTTTGCGCAGAATATTTTAGATGCTTATGGGAAATTGAAAGTTGATTCTAAAATTGAAGCTTTGGTTAAAGTTGTTGAAGAGATAAGGGGGAGAAGTTCAGACGAAAAGATTCTTATTTACACTAGACACCCTACAACTTTAAGATATATTGTTGAAAAACTTGCGCCATTTAAATTGAAAATAGTGGAATTTATGGGGGGACTCGATAGGGAAGAAAAGACAAGAAGAATTAATGAATTTAAGACCGGAGGGGCAGATGTTTTGATTTCTACAGATACTGGTGCGGAAGGATTAAATTTTCAGTTTTGTAGGAATTTAATAAATTATGATTTGCCTTGGAATCCAATGTCAGTTGAACAAAGAATTGGACGTTTAGACAGAATAGGTCAAAAGAGAGAAATACATGTTTATTCTTTGGCGACAAAAGACACAATGGAAGAATATGTTGTAGATTTAATTATTAATAAAATGTGTTGTGTTGGTTTGGTTATTGGGGAGTTGCCAATTATTTTATTTAATTTAGGAATCGATGGGGAAGGCGAATACGGTAAGAATAAAATTGAGGAAAGGCTTATGATGTCATTTATTGACTCAAAACATAACTTAGAATTATTTGCGAAAGATGTCGCCGGAATTGCAAAGATTGTCGATAAGGGAATCAAGGAATACAAAGATATGGAACTGAAGAATAAAGATATATTAGATGAGAAGAAATAGTCTTCACTTCAATAATTCTTAAAAAGCCTGGTTTTTGTTTATTTTAAAAGAAAGAGGGATATGGAAGATATAAAACAACTAATTGTGGGATTTTTTAAGAGTCTTAAATGTGAAATTAGTGAAACTTCTAATTCTATTTTAATTAAGAAAATTCCTGATAAAGTTTGGAAAGCGTTTGGTCTTTCAGATTCAATTGAAGTTAATTTTACTAATAATGGTTATGGTATATTTATTGATTCTTCTTCCGAGCTGTATAGAAAAATAAAAGATTATTTGAAAACAAATCCAAGTAAGACTCTTTTGAAAATTGATTTTGAATTTCCTTCAAATATTAAAGAAAGAATTCCTTTAAGAAATTGCTCTGTTGCAAAAATTGAAAAGAAACATGAGAATAATTATTTTTCAAGGTTTACTATTCTTACCACTTTTAGGTATGTAAATAAAAGTGAGCAGGTATTGAATGAAATTTATGTACATGAAGGAAAGATTGTACTTGGGGATTTAAAGGAATATGATGTTAAAGAAGGAAATGCTGAGGATGCATCCACTGATCATCTTGCAGCAGATTATGATGTTGCAAAACATACTTTGCATGATTTGATTGACAAGAAAGTAGAAGCGATTTCTCTTGTTTTAGACGAGGAGTTGAACAAAGAAGTTTTGAGAATTGAAGAACATTATTCTAGTATCTTAGGGGAGTTCAACCTAAATAAATCTAGGTTGGTTGAAAGAATTAAAGAAGCAAATCTTTCTGGAGAAAGTGAGAAATTGAAAAAGTTAAATGAACTTTTTGAAAATAACTTTTGTGAGAGAGAATTTCAAAAGATATTGAATGATAAAAAAGCGATTATTGATAATGAAAAGATGAAGTTTTCTTTGGATGTTGAAAATAAGTTAATTAATACTACTATTATTTATTATCCTGTTTTTAAAATATTTTTAAGTTTGGATGAGGCTGGTTTTAAAAAGTCTTTAGAAGTTATGTTTAATCCTCTAACACAAGAAATTACTAATTTTGCTTGTGATTCTTGTAAGGCTTTGCTAGATCAAATTAACATTTGTCATGGTGGACATATATGTTGCGGTTCTTGTTTGCATGGTTGTTCAGAATGTGGAAAAAGGTTTTGTAGACTGTGTATTGCAGGTATGTGTAATGGTTGTGGTAAAATTGTTTGTAAAAGTTGTGCAAGAGAATGTGATGATTGTAAAAAATTGTTTTGTAAAAATTGTATGCGAACAAGTAGTTTGACAGGGAAGGAAAAATGTACTCATTGTGTTTCTTATTGCCCTAAATGTTCGAAGATTGTTGAGAAATCTAATTTAATAAGAGGGTCTTCTGGAGTAATGGTTTGTCGAAGTTGTGGTGGGTCTGGAAAGATTGTAAGGTCTTCGGGGGAAAAGCCTATAAAAAAAATAACTAGTCGTGAAATTTTTGGTGAATAAATTTAAATAGTTCTTTTTTTTTTAGTTTTTATATGAAAAAAAGAGTTAAGGTTGATCTAAGTTGGAGAGTTTGGTCTTTGATTATTGGATTATTTATTTTAATTGGATTTATTGGGTTGAGTTTTGCATACGGTGGAACAACTCCTCCAATTATGGGTCACAGTGCTGGAGAGGTCTCAGGGGTTTGTTTAAGTGACGGGACAAATTGTCCAAGTCTAGATTCAGGTAAAAAAATGGTTGCATATTATGCTCCTAAATCAACAAGAGGAAATACTACTGTTATTCCTGAATCGGTAATTATTGATTATTGTGGGGATGATGATGGCTGTGAAGTGAGGCTTGTGATGTATGATTGGGATGGGACTAATCGATCTGCAAGTAGAGAATTTTTAGTGTATTACAATTCTCAAACTAAAAATTGGAGAAGTTCTGCAGATTTATCTGGAACAAATAACGATGGATTAGTAAATAGTGTGTCAAATCATCTTTTTTATGCTTGGGATTGTTATTTTACCGATGCAACTTATTCTAATTGGAATAGTAAAGATGATAATTTGGATTTTGGTCTTTTATCATGGAATACTGCTTATAATGCAGAATGTAGATTATTTATTTATGATTAATATTTATTTTTCTAAAAACATTTATAAAGTTGGATTTTATCTTAAAGATATGAAAAAAAAAGGGTTTGTGTATTCGTCAATTTTAGTTTTATTATTAGTTGGGATTTTTTTTAGTAATTTTGTTAGGGCCACAGATACTGCCCTAAATACTAAATATCCTGATAGTCTTTATATTTCTTTAAGTGATTATTTTGGAACTGGGTCTGAATATTATAATGGATCTATAACTATCTATATTATAGGCGATACTAGTGAGGATGAAAAGTATGCTTCT
>CAYYKU010000008.1:0-10126 GCA_964440825.1 Candidatus Woesearchaeota archaeon | reverse complement strand
GGATTATGAAGACCATGTTATGTTGGGTTTGAAAAATCCTTCAGGATCCCTAGTTGCTTCACATATATTTGAAACGCACGGAATTGCTTCAAATTCTTATAGTTCTGTTACTTTTGAAGGCCTAAAAAATATCCCTATCATAGGGTCTAAAATTAGTGTTGGTGTTACTTGCGGTAGTTCTATGATTGCAAGTAAAAATGAACATCCATATTCTGCGCATATTGAAAGTAATCAGGGTACTTTGTTTAATTCTTGCACTACAAATAATTGTGCATCAGATACGTGTGTGGGTTCTACATGCATAGACTGCGGTGTTTCCGTTTCTGGTACTAAATCCTGTCCAACTTGTACTCCTAATTGTGATTTGGCTCAAGATGTTTGTGTCGGTTCAACTATTAGTAATAGTTGTAATACTGGAATTTGTGAGGGAACAAAAGAATGTGGTGAGAATCAAATTATGTTTAGGCTTTATCAAAATAATAATTCCCATGTTTCTTTTTGGAATACCTCCTCTTATCCTATTCTTTTTAGTTTTGATGAGATCTTTGGTTATTCATATTTAGGAGTAGACCCTCGTACTTGTAGTTCTGGCTATTCAAATGTTCTTTTCTGGTTGACTGCTGAAAATAATTCTCATGCATCTAATTCTAGTGCAAATGGTTATGTTGTTCCTGTTTGTTATGGGGATTTGAGTTGTTCTGTTACTCTTGGTAGTTGTATTTCTGGATTTGTTCCGGTTGTAAGATTATATAATTATACTAATACTCATGTTTCTGATATAAATGATACAAACTATCCTTATTATCTTTGCTGTAAAAGTGCTGGTTCTGGTTCTTCTTTTTCTACAGATTTAAAATGGAAAAATATGCTTGGAGAAAATATTGCGGGTGCTAATGTTAGTGATGATGTAGTTATTTATTTCGGAGGGGGCAATGTAAACTTTTCTATTATAAATGCACAAACAGGCGCTTTGATTTACGGAGGTAGTTCTGTTGAGAATTTTACTGTTTGGCAAGCAACTGGCGGGATTTATAGTTTTAATATTACAACTTCTACTGGTTCTAAGTTATATTCTAGTAATTTAACTGTTTTAGGTTCTAGTGATTTTTCTCCAAGTGCAAAAATTGATTCTCCAGTGTCTTCCATATTTGGTCAAAATTACAGCTTAGGTTCTTCTATTCCCTTTACGCATTCTTCTCAAGATAGTGATGATTTATTAAATCTTGTTTGGGATTTTGCTAATGGTACGGGTAGTCAAGTTAGTTTTGGAATGTTTTCTGTTTTTGAGAAATTGCTAAAGAATTCTAATTTTGGAAATATAAATAAAAGTTACTCTACTGCCGGTGTTTATGATGTTACATTAACTACTATTGAAAGGGGAAGATCTTTGAGTTCTTCAGATTATACGCGAGTTATTGTTTTACAACAGGGCATTAATGTTGTGCCAATAATTAGTAGTCCTGCAAAAGGAAATTCTACTGGTACGGATGTTGTCTCTTTTGATGCCTCTAAAACTTATGTTGTCAATTGTTCTCCAAGTATGAGCTCTTTCAATTTTACTACTACTGATGGCAATTTAAAATGTAAGTATTTGCATGCTCCTGAGACTTATACTGGTGCTAATTTACCTGCAACCTATAGTCTTAATTTTAAATGGGATTTAGGAGATGGTAGAATAATTGAGAATAGGTGGAATAGTTCAACATATTATGGAATTGTAAAATTTGTATACAGGTATGCTGATGAAGGAGAGCATATTGCAAGATTGGAGGTAACTTATAACTAATGGTTAATAGAACAGTATTATTTTCGGTGTTTATTGCATTTGTATTTTCTTTTGGGTTTGTTTCGGCTATTGTTGGTTCAACTAGTGTTAACTTTTTTACCGGCGCAGGTGATTACTTATGTGAGAGAACTGTCTCAGATGCATATTGGTTAAATATAAGTAATAATGAACGAATATTTATTTCTAATACTACTTATAGTGTTGAAGGTCTTTGCAATAATATTACATATTCTGCTGATTTTTGCTGCCCTAAGGATTATGTTTGTACGGATGGTGAATGTAAACCTTCGAATTTAGAATATTTTGGTGATTTTTGTAATGCGCTATTGAATAATCAAAGTTGTAATACTGCTCCTGCAAGTTTTGCGGTTTCTACAGTGAATAGTTTTGGTGGGAATTTTGTTGGCATATGTGGTTCTGGTAGTTCTTTTGTTGGATTCTCTCTTAATGGGCTTGTATTTTGTTCAAACGTAACTTCTTGCAGTTGCTTATGGAATTCAGCTTCGTCTAAATGTACTACTAATGTTACTAAGCAAACAATTTGTAGCGATGGAACTACTCTTTTATCAAGCAGTTGTGCATGGTCTGAAGAACCTGATGCTAAACAAAATTTATGTGATGAGCAAGGTAAAATAATAGTTAGCTATTCTGCTAGTGGGTTTTTTGAAGGTGTTGCTTGTGAAGCTCAAACTGTTGAATATCCGTGTTCAGTTTCAGTTCAATTACCTTTCTTTGATAAATTTAGTTTTATCTTTGCAGTTTTAGCTATTACATGTATTTATGTTTTGATGAGGAGAGAATTAAAATGAACTTTACTTCAAAAAAGGGATTGTCGCCAGTTATTGCAACTGTTCTATTAATTACATTAGCGATTGTTTTGGTAGGCATTGTATTTCTTTGGATGAGGGGTTTTGTTAGTGAACAAGTTGAAAAACAGGGAAAACCGGTTGAACAGGTATGTGCCGATGTTAGATTTGAAAAAGATACAGAGATATATGGAGATTCTTTAGATTTGAGAATAACTAATGTTGGGAATGTTCATATTTATGGGCTTGATGTAAAGTTTGTTGGTGAAAAAGATTCTTCTATGGCTTCTTTTAGATTTGATGTTCTTATTGGTGAATCGAGTGATGTGCAGAGAATTCCATTTATTGGTAATCCTGAAAAAATTATTTTTTATCCAATGGTTTTAGGTTCTGTTAAGGGAAAGAAAGTTACAAAGCCAGTTACTTGCCTTAGCCAAGGACAAACTATAACGATATAATTCATAGTATATTCTTTTTTATAATAACATTTATAAACTATTTTCTATTGTTTTAATTTATGTTTAGTAAAAGAGAGGGCGGTTTTGTATTTGCTATTTTAGCTTTACTTGTATTTTCTGGGTTTTTTGTGAGTGCAGCTGCAACTCCTGTTTATTATACTCAAAATTTAGTTCCCTCTTTTGAATCAATTAATGTTCCATTTAAAGATTATTCTGTTTCTCCTATGATCGGAAAAATTATTTCTTATAATGTTTCTGTTTCTGGATCTTGTACATTCTACATTGATTATGGTTATACTGATGGTAGCGGAGTTAGTTCTTCAGCAATTACAAGTACTAGTTCTACGACTAAAACTGGATCTATTTCAATTACAGAAGCTGTTAAATCTATAAACAGAGTTACTTTAAGAAAGTCTGCTAGTTGTTCAAGTGTTGGGATTAATGCTCTTACTATTTCTGGAAGATATTTCAATGCTTCAGATAATTTACCTCTTATTATTCCAGCTAGCGATTCTCTTTCAAGAATGACTCCTTATTATGTAGATATAACTTTACCAAAACCAAAAATAGTGAGGCAGATTTCTGTTTCTGTGCAAAATCCTACAAGGGCTAGTTGTACTTTTTATGTTGAATTATATGATTCTACCGGAACTAAAATTTCTGCTCCCGGTATTTCTCAATCTAATACTAGTGAGGTGTGGAGTAAATCTTCTATTGCCACAACTCTAAATTATCAAACTGCTGTAGAGGCAGTAACTCTTCGATTTTATTCACAGGCTAATTGCGATAGGAAATTGAATATAACTGAGATAGCCTTACAGGGTTATTATCCTGATGGCCAATTATATGTGGCTCCTGCTGCTAGTACTTGTGTTTTTAGGTATTCCGATTGGAGTTCTTGTAATTCTTCAGGTAAACAAAGTAGGGTTCTGATTGAAACTTTACCTACTGGTTGTACTGGTGGAGATCTAGAACCTTTAATTCAGGATTGTACTTTTTCTTTAAGTTGTTTAGAAAAGTGTGCTCAAAACTACTCTTCTTCATTAAGTAATCCTTATGCTTCTCTTCCCGTAAGTTGTGTATTTGGAGAACCTTGTAGTAGTGCTATTGAGTTAGGAAGCCCCAATGGTGGAAATATGCAATATGATTTAATTTGGAAGTACAATTATTTAAATGGAGATTCTATGGAAATTTGTGCTTGTAATGGCTCTTCTTCTATTTCAAATCATCCGGTTAGAGTTTTCGGGACTCCTTTCAATGTTACAATTGCCGATAATAATACTCGAATTATTTCTAGTGTTGAATTAAAAGTTTATTCTTTTAATGGGTCTGATAGGTCAAATTATTCGAGTTACACTATCAGTAATATTAATTATCCTTGTTTAAATGGTTGTAGTGTTTTAGGATTTAAAAATAAAAGTTCTAATAATTTGGATCCTTCTAATTATTTAGAGTGTAATAGGGTTGCAGGTACTTCTTGTTTTAATTGGACTGCTAAAACTTGTTCTGGGAATCTAGAAAAACTATTTTCTGAAGATTTGCAGAGATGTATCAACGATGGGGATTATTCTTGTACTGGGCAGAATATGTTTTGTAATTCTTCCACGCGGTTTTTGAATAATGCTTCTTTTGTTTCTCTAAACTCTTGTGGCTTGAATAGTTTTAATACGGGTTGTTACCAATGTGATGGTGGTTTTACATATGATTCTCAGAAAGGATATTGTAGTAAATGTACGGGTAATCAACAAATAGGTGGTTGTGAACAGAATGGAGGGGTTTGTAATAATGTGGGAGACAGTTATGGTTCTTTTGTTCACCAGAATGCTTCTCTTGACTGTTGTAATAGTGCTATTAAGTGCTTTCAATGTAATGATGGTTATCATTTTTATAATAATACTTGTATTTCTAATAATTGTACTGGTGAATTTAGCAGTGTAGTCGGAATTTCATTCGGTATAAATGTTACTTTAAGCGGAAATAATTTGTGGACATATACTTCTAGTGCAGTAGGGGATTGTCAATGGAATTGTTCTATTGGTTATATTTTAAATTCATCAGACAATAGGAGTTGTAAACCAAGAGAAGTCGTTAACTGTTCCATACTTGGCGGTATTTGTTCAAATTTTTCCTCTTTAATTAATGCACATGCAGATATTTATGGTAATTGTAGTGTTGCTAATGATCGATGTTATATTTGTGATTCAAGTTATAGAAAGGAAGGAAATGCTTGTGTTTTGAAATCTTGCGCTGATGATGGAAAGATAAATAATGGTATTGGGTGTGTTCAAAATATGACTTGTTCTGATGGCTGTGTTCTTGAGAATAAGAACGGTTTTGCTAGTTGTGCTAGGATTGGCTTTAAGTTGATTGTTAATGAAACAAAAAAATATTGCGATTTGCAAAGTCTTACTTTTAAAAATACTTTAGCAAATAATCAGGTTTGTAATTCTCATTCCGAGTGTAATAGTAATTTTTGTTTTAAGAATGCTACTGCAAGTTATTGTATGGATTTAACAGTGGTTGGCGGAATACAGGACACTATTATTAAATTTGTTTGCTGGTTTCAAACAATTGGGCAGAGTGAAGCAAGCTATAATTCTTGTAAAGCAAATAAGGCAGCAGCATATTTACAATGAGGTTCTTTTTTATATTTTTAATTATCTTTTCTTTTATAGGTTTTACTCTTGCGGAAGAAAGTTGTTTGACCCAAACCTGTAATAGCGATAGTGAGACTCTCATTTTAGGACAGGTTTCTTATTATTGCGATATTATTGAAGGAGTTTTTTGTACTAAAAAATCGAGCGGGGAATCTTGCTTAAATGACTTTGAATGTGTTTCTCCTTATTCTTGTTTGGGCGAAATTTGTACTGGTGAGTTTAATAGTATTGTTAATGGTTATAATTTTATTGCTGAGCTCTTGCCAGGTTATTGTCCTGCTTATGAAGATGAGTCTCATACCTATTTTTGTTCAAATTCTTCTATTGTTTCGAATGCTTTCAAATTAATTAATAAAACATGTAAAGATAATTATTTTTGTTTTAAATGTAATAGCAGTGCATATACCTATAATTCTAATTTGAATATCTGTACTAAAGGGGCGTGTGAATCTACTCCTGGTCAATTCTGTTTGAATTCCTCTGTTTCAAACTCTTCTGTAGAAGAGGGTTATTATTGTTCTAATAATAAACAATGTTTTTCATGTGATTCTAATTTTGATTGGAATAGCACTCTTTCACAATGTATCTTGAGAGAATGTACTAGTTCTCCCGGTTGTATGAATATTACAAATTTAACTAATGGGCAAATTGTTCAAAATAGGCGTTGCGATATTGGTTCTTGTTTTATATGTAAATCTGGTTATAAGTGGGATGTGAATACTTCATTATGTGCTCTTTCTTCAAATTCTATTTCGACTATAATGGTTAAGGTTGCAGTAAGTGCATCTGACTTAACTGCCGGTAAATATAATTCTTTAGGTATTAACGATAGAGTGTCTTTATCTTTCGCAGGAAGAACTTATTATTTTGATTTAGTAGGTATTGATGCTTCCAAAATTTCTTTTGAGATTTATCCTACTTTCTCTAATCAAGTTTTATCTTCTGGAAGTAATCGTGGATTTGATTTTGATAATGATGGTACTTATGATTTAAGAATTAGTTATGCAGGGATTGTTTCTGGAAATGCAAATGTTAGTTTACAATATATTAGTGAATTTTATGCAACTCAAACTCCTGAAGTCATAACAACTCAAACTCCTCCAATACCGATCCCAGGTGATCAAGTTCCTTCTACGGCTATTGATTCTTCAAATAGCAAGATTTGGATATTTTCGATAATAGGCTTTATTATTGTTTTATTGCTTATTGTTCTTTTTTTCTTTTTACTTAAGAATAATACTGTTTCAAGATCTTCTTCTGCTGGTCCTGCTAATTCTGCTTCGCCGCAACAAAGACCTCCTATTGCTCCTGGAAATGCTCCTATGGGCTATCCTGCTGGAGGATATAGGCCAATGCCCGTTAGGCCTGCAATGCCTCAGAATCCCCAGTTTAGATAAAAGAGTTTTCTCCGATAGTTTAATAAATCAAATTTAAGGAATAATTATAACTATGGGCCCATAGTTTAACGGATAGAATGACAGGTTTCGGCCCTGTAGATAGGGGTTCAATTCCTCTTGGGCTCATTTATTTTTTATAGTAATTGAACCTTTTTTCTTTGCAAAAAATCCGACATCCCTTTATACCTTATTTTGAAACTATGTCGTCTAGGGGCAATCACTTCTTCTTGGAGTCATTTATTATTCGTCGTGATTGCTTAGCTAACATTTTTAAATATGTAAATTGTTAGTTGAGTATGGTTAAAGAAATTGTAAAAAATCAAGAGAAAGTAAAAGATCAGATAGGAGTTGACTTGAAAGGTATTAGTGTAAAGAAGGATGAAAATTTTTCAGAGTGGTATACTGAGGTTGTTCAAAAATGTGAATTAGCAGACATTCGTTCTCCTGTTAAAGGGTGTTTAGTTTTTCAGCCATGGAGTGTTTTATCCATGGAGAAAATGTATAAATATCTTGAAGAAGTTTTACAAAGAAAAGGACATAAACCTTATTATTTCCCAACATTAATTCCTGAAGCTAATTTAATAAAAGAGTCCCAACACGTTAAAGGGTTTTCTCCAGAAGTTTATTGGGTTACTCAGGGAGGGAATGAGAAGTTTGAAGAGAAGCTAGCTTTAAGACCTACTTCCGAAACAATTATTTATCAAATGTTTAATTTGTGGATTAGAAGCTATCGTGATTTGCCTTTCAAGACTTATCAGCGAGCAAACGTATTTAGATATGAAACCAAAGCTACTAGGCCTTTCTTAAGAAGTAGAGAATTTCACTGGATTGAAGCTCATTGTGCACATCCGAGTGAAGAAGCAGGGATGAAACAAGTTCATGAGGATATGGAAACTACTGAAGAAGTTTTACATGGTATTTTTGGTTTACCTTTTATATTTTTTGAAAGACCTGCATGGGATAAATTCCCTGGAGCACATAGAACTTTCGCTGCAGATGTTTTAAATCCAGATGGCAGGGTTGTTCAACAGCCCTCTACTCATTTGCTTAAGCAAGATTTTTCAGAGGCGTTTGGCGTTAAATTTATGGATAAAGATGAAAAAGAAAAACTAGCTTGGTTAACTTGCTATGGTCCGGCTGTTTCGAGAATATTTGCATCAGTTATTATTGTTCATGGAGATGATAAAGGATTAAGATTTCCTTGGAAGATTGCTCCAATTCAAATTGCAATTGTACCTATAAAAGATGATGAAAAATTAATTATGAAAGCTAAACAAATAAAAGAAAAACTTTCTGGATTAGCATCTGTTGAGATTGATTTGAGTGAGAAAAGTGCTGGCGAGAAATTTAATTATTGGGAAATGAAGGGAGTTCCTTTTAGAGTTGATTTGGGTTTTAAGGATATTGAAAATGAATCTTTGACTGTTTTTAGAAGAGATTTAAACAAAAAAGAATCTATTAAAGAAAAAGACTTTTTTGCAAAACTTCCTGATTTAATAAAAGATTATGAAAAGAATTTGTTTTCACAAGCCGATAAAGTTTTTGATAATAGAACTTCCGAAGCTTACTCCTTGGATGAGTTAAAGAAATCTATTGAGTCGGGACATGTTGTTAGATGTAATTTTTGTTCTGTTGATAAAGAAGGTACGTCTTGTGCTGAAATTATTGAAAAAGAAACCGGAGCTACAGTTAGAGGAACTAAGTTAGTCAGAGAAAAAGCTACGGGCAAATGCATTATTTGTGGTAAAAAAGCAAATGAAGTTGTTTATGTTGCTAGGCAGTATTAGTTATGGAATCTGAAAAAATTTATTCACAACTTGAAAATGATTTTATTAAGCTAGGATTAACCGATTCTTGGTTTCCACATATGGGCGAAGTAAGTGAATTTTTGACAGAAAATTTTAAGCAAAGAAGTATGGGGCTTGTTTGCGATTTTAACAAAGAAATAACGAGAGTGTATACTGCTGTCTTTCCTTCCGATAAAGTTATGCAGGAAATCTTAGATAGTGGTGTTAAAGATGCATTACTTTTTGTTCATCATCCTTCTGTATGGGATATAAGAAAAGCACCAAATGTTTTTTATCAAATGAACAAAGATTTGTTACAACAATTTAAAGAGAAAGGAATCTCTATTTATAATTTACATGTTCCCTTAGATAACTTTGGTGAGTATTCTACAAGTAAAACTTTAGCAGATGCTTTAGGTATAACAAATTTGAGGCCTTGCTCTCCATATGAGGGTGGTTTGGCAGGAGTTATTGGTGAAACTAAGTGCAAAACAATTAAAGAATTACAAGACGTTTTTGAGAAGGCAATAGGCCATAATGTGGGTGTTTATCATTATGGTGATGAAAAAATAGAGAATGGAAAAGTTGTAGTTGTTGCAGGAGGTGGAAATGAAGTAGATTATTTGAAAGAAGCATTCGATGAAGGAGTTAAAGTAGTTATAACTGGAATTAGTTCTAGAAATCCACATAGTGAGAAAGATCATGCTTATGAGGAAAAGCAAAGAATTAATGTTCTTGGCGGAACACATTATTCTACTGAAACTTTTGCATGTATAGCAATGTGTGAATATTTTGAAAAATTAGGTTTGAAATCTGAATTTATAAGTGATGTTCCAGTTATGGAAGATCTGTAATTTTTCTCACAAAAATCTTTATAAACTATCTAAACTTGTTTTGTTTATGATTAAGATAAAGAAGCAGTCGAAACCGATTTCGCAGCTGAAGAAGGGTGATAAAATTCTTATAGACGGTAAAGGGCTTATTATAGATGCACATTATTTGTTTTTAGATCATAAAACTACTAAGGAAATGATTATTGAGGTTTATAGTGAGAAGACTGAAAAAGATTATCAAATAAGATATTTTGATGATCAAGTTGAGACGAGTTTGGAATTTTATGCTTTGGAGAATGATTTTCAATATACTAGAAAGGATGTTGGTGAAATAGAGTGGTAAGTGAAAGGATGATTGAGCTTGAGAGAAAAGTTCAGGAGTATTTAGGTGCTTTATCTTCA
>CAYYKU010000007.1:0-26420 GCA_964440825.1 Candidatus Woesearchaeota archaeon | reverse complement strand
TCCCCCAGGGATCTCTAGCGGGGGGTGAGGTGTGACAGCAACTTGGACTCCTTTGTTGCATGAGGCTGTGCCGGCGCCGGCACAAAGTCAATAGGCAGTTGTTTTTGACACGGATGAGCCAGCGGAATTTATTTTATTTTTTCTTAACAGAGGGTGAATTCTGGTCGTATAATCGTAATAAGCTCTTTGTAGACCGAAAGTCGGCCGTCGCCGTGCGATCAGTAAATGATCCTAGGTTACATGTATTTTCTGTTTGATTTTTGCTACCTCCATAATTTGCAGAACTCGCGGAACTTTTAGCTGTTTTAGTTAAAGGTTTAGCATTATTCCAAAATTGTAAGCCTGGTGTAAATTTTGGCACACAGTGCATAACATATTTGTTCATTGTATCAGTGCCAGCTACTCCTGCACTTCCTTGTAGAGAATTAAGTGTTTCTTTAAATCCTGGTAAACCTTGATACTTTTCATTTCCGGGAATTTCATTAAACATTATACATTGTGAAAGAGTATTACATTTAGATTCAATAGCCGCATAGTTATCATAGTCATTTGCATAAAAGCATGACCTCCAATCATTTACAATGCATTTTGCTTCACTATTTTGTGAAACATTATCTTTGCTTTCAACACAAATTTCTTGATTGAAATCTGCGCAACCGTCTAATTTTATTTCTCCCTCATAGCAACTTGCAACATAACTTCTACTACCTACTGCAAATCCTGGTAAGTTAAAGTTTTCCATATCTGAAATACACCAAGTTTCTCCATTCTTTTTTCCATTTTCACAATTCAGGTTTTTACAAACGTAATCTCCTGTTCTGGGTTTTATAACATTCATTCCAGAAATATATTTTGTACAAATACTTCCGGTAGTATAATCACAGTTTCCGCATGTTTCGGGTGAACCAGAACAAGAATCTTTAGGGGAAATTATTGTATTCCAATAATTATTGTCAGTTGCTCTTGAAAAATCATACACATTTGCTTTATTTCCACAACTATCTACAAAATAAACTCCATCCGTTCCGTCGAAACAAGAAGTTTTAGTAGTTTTTACACAAGAAGTATTTAATTCTGGAGAAGTACACAAATATCCGGGTCTAAATTCTCTTCCACTGTTTAAGCATTTTGCTTTAGTTGTTAAAACACATCCTTTTTTACTAGAATAATCATCCGACTTAAATAAACAAGCCCCCATTTCTGTAGAATCAGAATAAGTGCTACAAGTTCCTTTAGAGTCAAGCGGTTTGAAAACTTTATCAATTTCATATTGTTGTGCAGTTAAAGTACATTCTCTAGCAGTCATCATGGCTGCACTGTTGCCCAATATACAACAGCCCATATTACATTGCGGAATCTCGCAATTTTCATTCTGATCCCATTTTCCGCCATTTGAAACACATTTTTCCTTTGGAGAATTTATAGAGCATAGTCCGGAACTGTCATCATAACAACAGCCTTTCTGACATTCACTTACAACTTCACAACTTGTTCCAATCAAATCCTTTTTGCATAAATCTTTTTGAGATAAAGGTAGAATCTGGCAGACTGAACCACTGACAGTCTCTTTGCAGCATCCAGAGGGTACGTTAGCGATTGCAGAAACCATTGGAATAATCGGTCTAGCTATAAATTGAACAATAGTATTCTCTTTTTCAAAAACATCAGGTAAGTTTGTACTTACGAAATATGAAAATGCAACTATTGATAATACTATTAACGTTAATTCAAACATTGAAATAATTTTTCTATTTATCATAGTGCAGCAGGTAGTATGCAAGTTCTAATTGCAAATTTAATTTCTCTTTCAGTTAATCTATCTCTCAATGTGTAAATTTCTGTTTGATCAGATAGGCTTGTTCTAGAGATAATGATTGAGCTATCTGCTCTCATCCAAGATTCTTTATCAAAGTCGCAAGTAGATGTTTCAGAATTCACTATTATTTGTATAAGTTTAATCATATCATATATCTTTGTCCCATATGAAGTTTCTATTGCAGGTATTTGTCCTGCATCTTCTCCACTAGAAAAATAAATTTTTCTACCTAAATTAATGTTTATAAAATCTTTTCTTATTTCAACAGTTGTGTTTCCAGAGTCAACTTGAACATTATATCCTTTTTTCTCCAATTCTTTAACTAGATTATCTAAACATTCTTGTGTGTCTCTTGCAACTTTATTCTCTATTAGTTTATTTATATGGCTAAAAAATGCGGGCTCTTGGGGAATACAAGTGTTATAAAATTCAGAGGATATACATAAATAGGGGATTTTTTCTTTGTTGTATAATATATAGTTAGATTCTAGTTGCGGATAGCCATTACTAGTAAAAATAAGATTTTCAGCTTCTTTCGCCGAGTTAATCATGCAATTCTCTAAATATGCTTCTGGATTCTGTATTGGGCTTTCAGTAAAACTTATTCTACCTGTAAAATAAAATACTAATAGGATTGCAACAAAAATTAGAATTCCAACTATGATGAATATAGTTACTTGGCCACGATTATTTATTTTATTAACCATAAATTAACTCCCATCTTTTTTATTTTTTCTATTTTACCTTCTATAACTAGCTCTAAAAGATATTTTTCCGCAGTATTCCATGAGAGTTTAAAATTATTTGCAATTTCAGAACTAGTTACTACTCTTTCTTTTTTTATTACTCCTTCTATTTCTTTATGAATATTCATAGGTTTATTAATACTAATGTTAGTATGTTTTATAAGTTGTTTATTAGTATGAATATACATATTTAAACCTTTTGTTTGAGTAAAATTTTATAATCGAATACAAACAGAAATCAATAAATAGGCGTATATTATCAATCTTTTATGGGAATAAAATATGCTCAAGCAGAAGATATAAAGAAAGAGGCAGAAGACATAATAAAAACAATGGGTTGGGATCATATAGACCTAAATCACTTGGGTTTCTTACGAAGTCACGGCTCTGTAGCTCCTAGAACTATTGCTAGATGTCATGCTCTAGGAAAAGCTATGCAAATGGCTATGGGTAGACCGAAAGGATTCTATTTAGTAGAGGTTATTTCAGAAAAATTCGACAGACTTCCTAAAGAAGAGCAAACAAAGACGATAATTCATGAACTAATGCATATTCCAAAAACATTTGGAGGTGGTTTTATCCATCACGATGTTGTACATGAAAGAAATGTAAGAGTAGTTTTTGAGCAATATCTCAATATAAAGAAGAAGAATGTTTTCTATATGCTAAATAAGCAAACTGGAGAAAATCAAAAAGAAACAATCTCTTTCGTCGAAGAGAAAGTATCTTCTCCAGCACCTCTAAAGCCAAATCCTGCGCTTAAAGATGCTATGCATAAAATGGAGAAAAAATTTAGATGGTTCTAGAAAATTTCACTTACTATCAAAATAATAAGAAAAAAAGAACAAAAATGGTTCTAACTTTTGAAAACCATTTTTGTTGTTAATTAGTTTTTGGAGCTCTATAAATTGGAACATATCTTCTCTTATAGCAGTTGTTTTCTAAGTATACATCGCTATTATGTTGATAAGATCTTTCTTTTTCTGTTTCAAAGGACAGGTAGCTTAGCTCTACATTATAGTTACGTTTGAACTCTTTATCACCAAAAAATCGTTTTGTAGGTGTGTCTACAATGTGGTATCTCACACATTCACTACTGTCTTTATCGAAATAGTGATATCTATTAGAATCTGATTCTGCTAACTTTTTTTCAAAACTTTCAGCTTCTGCATGATATCTTTTAGCTGCAAGCTTATCATCATCAGTATCCAAACTCTGAACATGGGAGTAAAGAGCAGGTATTCCTAAGTGAACTCTCTCGCCACCAACAGTTAAGCCTGTTAAGCCTTCTACTGTATCTTCTAATTTTATTATTAATGTCATTTTATTTCATTCCTCCTTTCAAAACCTCAAATTCTAAAGTTGCTGCGTAGTAGGGAGCCTTTCTCCAAAAGTGTGCCTGCCCAGTATGCTCGCAGAGACCTGCGCTAATGGGGCTAGTAGCAACATCTACATAATGCACGTCATATCTACCTTTCTTACTTACATACACTTCATGAGTCGCATCAAAATAACAACGCGCATACTCGCTGGGCTTGAAGTGTTCTTCAAGCATCAAAGTAGTTTCTTTTAGGTTTCTTCTACTGTCTCCTAAATTAGAATTACTTACTCCAAACCAGGTATGGGGGTGCAAATTGCTCATTAATGTTTGTAGTCCTTCATAGTTTAGTTCTTCGTTTGAAGATAGTTTTCTACCGCCAAGGAAATTTTTTATTTGTCTTGTTTTATTTACCATTTTATTCCTCGTCTCCTTTAGCTTCAATTTTTTCCAAGCTAGCAGGTATAGTATAATAACCGCTGTTCTCGCAATCAATCATATAGCCTTCCTTTCTTTGGGGAAAATATTCATATCCGAACAATTTTGCAAGATTTCTTCTAAAGCAGACTTCATTTTCTGCATCTTTCATAAGGGGAGTTTCAATTGTCAACTTCATTAAAATAGCTTCTAGCATGTTACCGGAGCTATCAAAAGCAGAAGGAATTTGGTTTCTAAGTTTTTCTAACAAAGAGTTATCAATTTTGCTATTCCAAACTCTGACTTTGACTTCTTCTGGGACATAAGAGTTATTTAATGTGAAGAAAAATGCATAAGGCACTCCCTGAAGTTTTATTTCAGAACAGTTCTCCTTAGGGAATTCATAAACTCTGTGAGGAGCGTATCTTTCTTGTTGTTCTTGTTGTGTTTCGTTTGTCATTTTGTTTTTTCCTGTACTTTGTGAGTACAATATAGTAACAACATAAGTCTATTTATTTATTATTTCTCCCGTTAAGGAGAAACATTTATATAGTAAAACAGATAATAATATTTATGACACAAGATATGCAATTAGAAGAACTTGGATTAACAAAGAATGAGTCTTTGATCTATCTGTTTCTTCTAAAAACTGGAGAAACAACGACGGGTGCTGTAATTAAGCAAACAGGAATAGCAAATTCAAGAGTTTACGAATCTTTGAATTCACTAATAGAAAAGGGCTTGGTATCTTATAACGTTCAAAAAGACGGAAAACATTTTATTGCAGAAAGTCCAAATAAGTTTCTAGAAATTCAGGAACAAAGAAAGAAAAAAATCCAAGAGCTTCTTCCAGGATTAAATGCTCTTAAAAATACAGAGCAAAAAGAAACTCAAACAGCAGTCTATGAGGGGTTTGAGGGATTTAAAACAGCATTTAAGAAAATAATTGATGATTGTCCTAAGGGTGGAACAATTGATATTCTAGGATTCTCACAACCTCAACACGCAAGCGATTCTTTAAAATTATTTTTAGAAAATGTAAACCTTCGTTGTGTTCAGAAAAAACAAAAATTGAGATTTCTATTAGATGAGGCTGGTAAATCTTGGCAAGGGAAAGATCGTGAAAGAATAAAATTAAATGAAGTTAAATACCTGCCAAAAGGATATATAACTCCTGCAGCAATGGACATCTTCGAAGATTACGTATACATTTTTCTTTGGGAAGAAAAACCATTCGTATTTATGATAAAAAATAAATTAATTGCAGAAAGCTTTAAAACATATTTTAATGTTATGTGGAAGATGGCGAAATGAAACTTCAATCTTTCATTTATTATCAAAAAAATAAGAAAAAAACAATAAAAGTAGGAGTTTGTGATACAATTTGGAAAAAGTTTTCAGGTTTAATGTTTAAAAAAAATTCAAATCCTCTTTTATTTCCTTTCTCAAAAGAAAAAAATCTTTCAATTCATTCGTTTTTTTGTAAACCCTTTAAAGCTATCTGGATCGACGATAAAAGAAGAATTACACAAGAAAAAAATATTTACAATTGGCGACCTTTCATTTCAGGCAGAGGAAAATATTTATTAGAGATTCCAGTACATCGTCGATAAATTTTTTCACTTAATAATGATAAATTCTCCGACGGGAATTTTTCTTCACGAAACGAAACATTTAAATACGTCTTCGGTGTAACATAATTAGATTTAATAAAAGGAGGTATAAATAAATGGGATCAATACTTGTAAAAAACGTTGTAACAAGAAAGCCAGGATATCTTTATTACGTTGACGGAAAAGGAAACGTATGTGAAGCTAAGATGGCTAGAGGCGGAAAAAAGAAAAAGAAAAAGTAAATTTTCTTTTTTAATTTAACATTGTTATTTTTTATTTAAAAAATCATATTCATTGTGCCGGGGTTTAGGGACCGCCGGCACAATAATCTTTAATTCTATCATATCCCTTTAATACAATAATCTATTTAAAGGAATTTTTGTAAACCTCTTTTGCAATGGTTAGCGTTAATTCTGATTCAAGACAGGGAAAACTAGTAGCTCAACTACCTCTTACTACAACTCAAATAATTCCTTACGATTCTTTTATAGAAGAGCATTTAGATGCTATAACTACTCGTCCAGCAGTTAGTCCTAGAGAAACTACTTATCATTTCCATCCACAATCAGTCAAATATTTTTTAGGGAAGGGTGCACTTCCATATCAACTAGATAAGACTAGGGGAGATGTTGTTTTCGCATTGGATAAGTCTCGTTACAAAAATATGACTGCTAACGAATTTAGGTTCATGTTTGGTGATTTTTTTGGTGCTTTGAATAAAGAACTAGGAAATCTTCTTTCAGACGATTCTAAGTTTAAATTTATTTATTTTGAACCTCATGAAATGAGCAGGCTTGCTCCCTTTGTTTCTAATCCTGAATTAGTAGATCAATATCGAGCGCAAAGAAAAGAAGAGGATGATTTTGCATTAGGAATTATCAACGATACTGCTTCAGAAGATTTTGTTGATGGTATTATAAATAGGGCAATTAGTGAGCGTGCAAGCGATATACACTTTGAGACCTTTGGAGAAAAATATAGGGTTAGATTTAGAGTAGATGGCGATTTAAGAGTAAGTCCTAATGAAATGTCTCCTACTCTTTATAGATCCACCATTGGTGTTTTAAAAATTAGATGTGGAGAAGGAGTATTGATGCAGGAGCATAGAAAGCCGCAAGATGGAAAAATAAAACACTCAGCAGTTTCAGATGAGGGAAAAATTTCTAATTATGATTTAAGAGTTGCATTTTGTCCAGTAATTGGTGGTAAGGAAAATGCAATCTTAAGAATTGCACAAAGAGGAAGTTTCAAATCATTAGAAGAACTCGGTTTTGGAGAAGATGAATATAAGAGAATTCTCCCAGTTTGTTCATCTCCAAATGGGATTTTATTAGTAACTGGTCCAACTGGAAGTGGAAAAACCACTACTCTTTATGCAATGCTAGAAAAAATGAATACTCCTCAAACAAAGGTTATCACAATAGAAGATCCTGTAGAACAAGAAATGGCAGGATTGCAGCAAACACAGGTAAATCGTCCTATTGGTTTAGATTTTGATAGCTTTCTAAAAAATATCCTTAGAATGGATCCGGATGTTGTTTTTGTTGGAGAGATAAGAGACCAAGAAACTGCTGAATTAGCAATCCAATGTTCAATGACTGGGCATGTTGTTCTTAGCTCTCTTCACACAAATAATTCTCCTGGAGCTGTTAGCCGATTAAGGAATATGGGGATTTCAAAACTAGACTTAGCTGGGAATCTCAGAGGAGTAATTGCACAAACCCTCGTACCTGTTTACGAAAAAGAAATAAAGCAAAGAATTCTTTCTGGTAGTTTAACTTCCGAAGATTCAAATCATCTGCTCCATATTGATCTTGGAGATGAGTTAAATATTTTATCTGGAGAAAAAATATATCCTATAGGCCGTGCTTTTGCAGTAAATGGTGACGAGGCTATGTTTAAAGGAAGAGAGGCCTTAACTGAATTTTGGGAAATAGATGAAAAATCAGAGGATGCAATTGGAGATCCGGCTGTAGGTTCTGCAGTCCTAACACGTATTGCTGAAGAGTCCGGTATGCGGCCAATGTTCATTTCAGGTATAGAAAAAGTAATGTCTGCAGGTACTTCTCTAGAACATGTGCTTGGTGCAGTAGGTAAACCAGTTTTCAAAAGAAAAGTAGATCTTCTTAAGAAATACATCAAATTTTAACTTTTTAAAATTAATAATTAATCTATCTTTCTAACAACGTCATCAAATCTTATTTCTATTCCTCTTAGAGGAATATCCAAACATTCATACTTCACACCACATTTTCCCAGAAGATCAAGCGCCGCCTTTATACTATTTCCCCAGTCAACTCTTTTATTGTCTGCTAATTTTTCAGCATACCAATTATCACAATATTTATGCGTAACTACTCTTTTAATCCCAGTATTTATGATTAATTCTGCACAATTAACGCACGGGGTCCAAGTACAATACATAGTAGCGCCTCTAAGTTGTAATCCTAAGTCACCTCTAACTGCTTCATAAATTGCATCTCTTTCTGCATGTGTTAAATCTGAATATTTTTCAGGTCTTCCAAGAAGTTTTCTTTCTTTTTCAAACATGAATCTTTCAAATCTGTCCGGCATTCCATAATGCATCCTATTAGCACCTTCTGAAAAAACCTCATTAAGTCCGGGATTTACTATTATTGCTCCTGTTTCGGTATTTGCATCTTGAGACAAATCTCTTGCTACATGGAAAGCCATTTCTAAAAATCTAGCGTCTTTTTCTAGCATTAACTAAAAACCCTAGATTTGTTTATAAGTATTTATCTCTTTTAATATATATTTTTAAGATTAGTAACTCTAAATCTTTTTATACTTCAATTGTTGAAGAATAATATGTCCGGAGTATTAATCGCGTTTTTAGTAGGAATTTTTCTTAGTATAATTACAGTACTTGCAGATGTGTTAATAAAAAATTCTTCGCTTGCACAAGGATTTTCCGGCTGGAAATATCTCTTAATCGGAGCGATAATTTACGGCCTAACTGCATTCGGTTGGTTCTTTACGATGAGAAAAATTAAACTTTCCACTTTAGGAGTTTTATACGGGATTAGCTGTATAGTTTTATTAACACTAGTTAGTGTTTTTTATTTTAAAGAAAAAATTTCCGGTTTTGAAATATTCGGAATAGTTTTGGCGATTGCTGCTATTTTGATTTTAGCAAGATTCGCATAATTTTTATAGTATGTTTGTCTCGTGTCCTTATGCAAAGTAAACAGCAATTTTTCGTAAGATGCAGGAAAATCGTTAAAGAATTAGTAGAAGAGAGTTTTTCAGAATTAAAAGATAAAAGGATCGTTTGTTTTTATTTTCCTAAGTATTTTGGTGCGGTTGCGTTTTCTTTCAATATCTCATCTTATGTTTTTATAGGATTTACGAAAAGAGCATTATTATCCAATTTTTCAAGCAAATCTCTTATTGGGCTTTTAGCTCACGAATTATCCCATATGAATAGATTCTCAAAGATGTCTTTTATTGGTAAGTGTAAACTCATTTTTGGATATTATTTTTCAAATAAAATTTCTTCAAATGAAGAAGCAGAAACCGATAGATATATTATCAAATTAGGATATGCATCTAAGCGTTATGCATTAGCAAGACATTCTGAAAAGGGGAAATCAAAAGAGGTTTTAGCTAAATCTCAAGAAAGAGGATATATGTCTTCCGAAGAAATTAAAAACTACGCAAAATCAATAAATAAATGGTAACTCAAGATTACGTCATAGGAATAGAATGCACAGCACACACTTTTGGAGTTGCAATTCTGGGGTATAAAACTAAAAAGATTTTAGTAAATATTAAAGATATGTTCTCAACAGAAAAAGGCGGAATGATTCCCAATGAAGTTGCAAAACATCACAGAGAAATTGCTCCGCAATTATTTGAAAAGGCACTAGTAGAAGCAAAGATTACAAAAGAACAAATAAATTTCATTGCACTTTCAAACGCTCCCGGTCTTGCACCTTGCTTATTAGAGGGAATGCGCTACGCGAAATCACTTTCCAAAGAATTAAACATTCCGATTGTGCCTGTAAACCATTGCATTGCTCATCAAGAGATCGGAGAAATAACTGGCGCAAAAGATCCAGTTCTACTTTATGCTTCTGGTGCAAACACTCAAATCATCGCCTACGAAGCAGGAAAATATAGAGTATTTGGCGAAACTTTAGACCTTGGTGTTGGAAATTTTATAGATACCTTCGCAAGACATGCAGGAATGGGTTTTCCTGGTGGGCCTAAAATTCAAGAATTTGCAAAAGGCGGGAAAAAATTAATAGAATTGCCTTACTCAATAAAAGGAATGGACGTTTCTTTTTCAGGAATGCTAACCAAGCTTCAACAAATGTTTGACAAAAAACAAGAAACAATCGAAGATTTATCTTATTCACTTCAAGAAACAGTTTTTGCAATGTTAACTGAAGCAACTGAACGAGCTTTAGCACATACTGGAAAAAAAGAAGTTTTGATGGGTGGTGGAGTTGCATGTAATTCAAGATTTCAAGAAATGGTAAAGACAATGGCAGAAGCAAGAGGTTGTAAATTCTTCTGTCCGGAAAGACAATTTTTAGTAGATAATGCTGGGATGATAGGTTATCTGGGAATTAAGATGTTTGATGTGGGAATTTTTTTCACTCCAGATAAATTGGACGAATTAGACATAAAACCAAGAGAAAGAACTGATCAAGTGGATGTGACTTGGAGATGAAGCAGAAAGTTAGTTGGGTTGTTATTCTTTCTTCTATAACTGGAATCACTTGTTTAATTTTAAGTTATTTCATACATTGGTCCTTTGCTATAATTACTCTTATTGCATTTATAGTTAATCAAAGAGAACTAATGAAAAGTAGTAAATAATATAGGCCAATAATTTTTATAAACCCTCCAATTTACTCAAACTTAAAAGAAAATGAAATTTGCACACTTCGCAGACTGTCATCTTGGTGGTTGGAGGCAAGAAGAGCTTCAGGCATTGAATTTTGATTCGTTTCAAAAAGCGATTGATATTGTTATTAGGGAAAAACCAGATTTCTTACTTTTAGCAGGAGATTTATTTGATTCGGCATATCCTCCGATTGAAATTTTAAAAGAAACTTTCTCAGAATTCAAAAAGGTGAAAGAGGCAGATATTCCAGTTTTTATGATTGCAGGTAGTCATGATTTCTCAGCTTCTGGAAAAACGTTTCTAGATGTTTTAGAAAAAGCAGGTTTCTGTAAAAGTATTGACAAATCAGAAGTTCAACCAGATGGAAGAATAAAACTATTACCTACAAAATTTCAAGATTTAGTTTTATTAGGTTATTCCGGAAAGAAATCTGGAATGGAAATAGAAGATTTAAGAAAAGCATATACTGATGAAATTTATCCAAAATCAATTTTTGCTTTTCATTCAACAATAAAAGATGTTGTTGGGACTATCCCTATGGATTCAATTGAAAAAGAAAGACTTCCTCTTGCAAACTATTATGCTATGGGGCATATTCATCAAAGATTCGAAACAATAATGGGTTCTTCTTATTTCGTTTATCCGGGTCCAATTTTTCCAAACAACTTTCAAGAGTTGGTAGATTTGAAATGTGGCAGTTTTGTAATGGTTGAAATGGATGGCTTAAAAACAAAAACAAAAAATATACTGATTCCTACTAAAGAGGTAGTTTACTTAGAATTGGAATTAGAAAGTGGCCTAACTGCGACTGAAGAAATAATAGCAGCAATAGATAAATTGAATTTAAGAGATAGGATATTTCTCCTAAAACTTAAAGGTACTTTAACAAAAGGAAAATCGGGAGACATTAGGTTTAATGAAATAGAAGATTTTGTAATAAAAAAAGAAGCTTATTCTTTTTTGAGAAATATTTCTTCAATTAAAGTTCAAGAGTTATTCGATATGGAATTTAATGTAGAGAGTAATGAAGATATTGAAAAGAAAATAATCAGTGAATACTCAAAAAATAATCCTGCAGAATTTGATTTATTAATAAATGATATTATGCACTCATTGTCTATTGAAAAAAATGAAGACGAAAAAGAAGTTATTTATGAAAAAAGATTGTTGGATGATTTAAAAAAAATTCTAAATTTAAATGAGGTTTTAATATGATTCAAACATTAAATTTCAAATATTATTCTGTAGAGATTGGAAGGGGGATATTGAATAAAAAACTTCCGAGCGGATTCATAATAACAGATACGAATATAAAAGAATTATATCCAAATTTAATCACTCAAGATAGCTTCGTAATTTCCGCAGGAGAAAAGAGTAAGTCTTTGGATACTTATTCGCAGATTGTTCAATTTTTAGAAAAAAAAGACTCCGAAACAATAATTGCTCTGGGGGGAGGGGTTGTAGGGGATATTTCTGGATTTGTAGCTTCAACTTACAAGAGAGGAATTGATTTCATTCAGATACCGACTTCGTTATTGGCTATGGTTGATAGCAGTCTTGGAGGTAAAAATGGGATAAATATAGGTAAAAAGAAAAATTATCTGGGGACTATTTATATGCCTAAAAAAATTATAATCGATCTTGACTTTTTAGACACGCTACCAGAGAAAGAATTTAATGAAGGCATGGCAGAGGTGATAAAATATTTTTTTGTTTTCGGAAAACCGAATTATGATTTACTGTACGGTCTCAAGAAGGAGAATATGGGGGAAATAATCTCTGAGTGTTGCAGGATTAAAACTTTAATTGCGGAGCAGGATGAAAATGACAAAAATATAAGGCATACTTTAAATTTTGGACATACTATTGGGCATGCCATAGAGTTACTTCATGGTCTAGGGCATGGAGAAGCAATTTCTATTGGAATGATCAAAGAAATAGATTTGGCGATTGAGAAAGGCCTATCTACAAAAGATAAAAAAGAAAAGTTATTAACTCTTTTTAAAAAATATAATCTTCCAACTGAATTACCTGCCAATTTTGATAAGTTTAAGGCCCTAGAAATAATGAAAGCAGATAAAAAGGGAAAGTTTATTTTTGCTTTTGATGAAAAGAACTATTCGGTAAGCATTTCGGAGGAGGAAATTTTAAACGTCTTACAATGATTATAAAAAAATTACAAATAAAAAATATTAGGAGTTATGGGGAGTTAGAGTTAGAATTTCCAGTTGGAACAATTCTTTTGTCTGGAGACATCGGTGCTGGTAAAACTTCCGTTCTTTTAGCATTGCAATTTGCATTGTTTGGACTGCAACCCGGACAAAAAGGAGCCTCATTATTAAGGCAAGGAGAAGAAAAAGCCTCTGCAAAATTACTGATCGATATTGATGGGATAGACATAGAAATAGAGCGAACTTTAAAGAAAAGTAAAAACGGAAGCATTACGCAAGAAGATAGTATTATTCAAATAGGAAAAGAAAAATTTGAACTATCCACTTCAGAATTAAAGAATAAAGTTATTTCTTTACTTGAATATCCAAAAGAATTTGCGAAAAAATCTGATTTGCTTTACAAATATACGGTTTATACTCCTCAAGAAGGTATGAAAGAGATCATAAACGAACGACCAGAAACAAGACTTGATTTAATTAGGCACATTTTTGGAGTAGATAGGTACAAAAGAATTAAAGATAATTCACAGATATTTCTTCAAAGAATAAAAGAGAATATTAAAATTAAAGAAGTTCAAATAAAAGAAATAAATAATTTAAGAGAAAAACTTACTTTGGCGAGTGAGGAGAAAATAAAAGTTTCAAAAGAACTTTTAGATTATTCTATGGCTTTGGATAAAGTTAGTATTGAAAAGACAGATCTTAAAGAAAAAATAGACGTTTTGAAAAAAAGATTGGAAGAGCAAGCAAAATTTGATTTAGATAAGTCAAAAAAAGAAGGGGAAATGCAAGGTAAAAAAGCATTAAAAATAAGATTAGAAAGAGAAATATCTACTTCAAATGTCCAGCTTACAGAAAAATTAAGTTTTAAACAAGAATCTCTGGAAAATACTAATCTTCTTTTGCTTAAACATAAAAAAACTCTAGAAGACTTGAATCAAAGATTTATGGAAGTGAATTCAAAGATATACTCTTACGAATCTCAAAAAGAGAACTCTTTAAAATTAAAAGAAAAAGTTATTTCTTTAGAGAATTGTCCTACTTGTTTTCAGTCAGTAACTTCAGACCACAAGGAAAAAATTTCAAAGAAAACACAATTTGAAATAGAAGATGTACAAAGAGACTTGGAGCAAAAGATAATGGAAAGAGCACAATTAGTTAGAGATATAGATGCGGAAAAAGAGTTTATTCAGAAATATGAACAAGACAAGATGTCTTTAGAGAAAGAGAAAATAAGATTTGAACATCAAAAATTAATAGAGACTAAGATAAAAAGTGATATGATTGTTTTAGACAGAACTCATCAAGAGATTGCATTATTAGAATCGGAGATAAATACTCTTTCATCACAAATTTCTAAATTCGAAGACTCTAAGAAATTATTTGAACAAGAAAAAATAAAGTTTGATCTAATTGACTTGGAATCTAGAAAAATGGAAATAAGGTATGCAGAAAAAAGAAAGGAAGTTGAGATGTTAAAGAAACAAGTTGAACAGATTGGGATTGAGATTGCACAGAAGGAAGGTATACGTGATCAAATGGCAAAGTTGAGAAATCTGCAGGATTGGTTAGAGGAAAAGTTCCTTCCTTTAATTTCTTTAACTGAGACGAATGTAATGATTACACTTAGAAGAGACTTTTCAAAGATATTTAATGAATGGTTTTCAACACTTGTTTCTGATTCTCTTTCAGTTAGACTAGATGAAGATTTTACTCCTGTAGTGACTAATCAGGATTATGAAATTGATTATGACTTTCTCTCTGGGGGTGAAAGAACTGCAGTTGCGTTGGCTTATCGTCTAGCTTTGAATCAAGTAATTAATTCGATGTTATCTAAATTAAAAACAAAAGATCTCATTATTTTAGATGAACCTACGGATGGATTCTCGGAGCAACAATTAGACAAAATGAGGGACATATTTGAACAGCTTGATGCAAAACAGATTTTATTAGTTAGTCATGAGCAAAAAATTGAAGGTTTTGTAGATAATATCATCAGAATAAAGAAAGATGGCACTTCTAAAATTGAAAGTGTAAAACAGTGATTTAGGTGTTTAATAAACCGCTCCCACCGGAGGGATTAACCTTTTGGTATATGTTGGGGTTTTTTAATTAAATTATTATATTTTCTTAGAGACTTTTATCTAGTAATCTATCGTTGCTGACTGAGTTTATAAATATTGTCTAGAGGAGGTGTAATGGGAGCGTGAATGGTATTAAGATTTATACGGGCACATCTACGAAAGATTTATAAATGATGTAGACGTATAGATATTATGGCATACACAGAGGTAAAAAAACAAAACAAAGAAAAATATTACTATCGAGTTTTATCTGTAAGAAAGGGAAAAAGCATAGAGAAAAAAAGAATTTATCTAGGAGTAAACTTAACCGAAGAAGAACTAGCTAAAAAGATAAAAGAAGCGGATAGGGAGCTAAGTGCATTTAAAGATATTTTAACAGAAGAAGATTTTGTTTTTTTAGAAAAACTAAAGAAAGATTTTGCTAAAGAGCCAAAAATAACTTTTGAAAATAGATATGAGGCCTTTTCATCTCTTTTTACTTACAACTCTACTGCGATTGAAGGAAATACATTAACTCTTCAAGAAACATCTAGGCTGTTGTTCCAAAATATTGTTCCTGCAGGCAAATCCCTTAGAGAAGTAAATGAAATTATAAATCATAAAAAAGCATTTGATTATATATTAAATCACAAAGGAGATATTACTAAAGAATTTATCCTTGATTTGCATAGGCTAGTAGTCGCAAATACATTAGATCGAGAATTAACTTCTCAGATAGGTCGATTTAGAAGCGTTCAGGTTTTCATTACGGGAGTTATATGGTTTCCGCCAAAACCAGAAGATGTTGCCAATAGAATTACAAATTTATTAACATGGTACTCAAAAAATAAGAAAACTCTACATCCATTAATTTTGGCATCTTATTTTCATACTGAATTTGAAAAGATACATCCTTTCGTAGACGGAAATGGTCGAGTGGGTAGATTATTAATTAATTTTATTTTATATAAAAATAAGTATCCTATGATTAATATTCCCAATGCAACAAAGTATAAATATTATGAAGCTCTTGAAAAGGCTCAAACAAAAAATAACCTAAGACCTTTTGTTAAACTTATGGTAGAAATCTTAAAAGATACAAAAATAAAGTTGTAGTTACGTCCACATCTACTACGTATTCCTTTACGATGTAGACACACAGTTTTATCGTTGCTGGTTAGGATTTATAAAACTTGTCGAGAAGGAGTGTAACGGGAAGGTGACTGGATTATTTTTTGGCATATTTCTTCTGTATTTCATATATTTTAGCAAGAGAACAATTTTCTCTCCCCAATAAAGCATCTTTTATCAAAAAAAGCTCTTCTTTGTCTGTACAAAACTTACCCTGTGCAAGTTTGTCTGCTAAAAACATTAATAAGACTTCTTCTCTACTAAGTCCACTTTTATCAATTCTTAACTCTAGTTTTTTAAATTCATTTTTAAAATCACTATAACTTTTTGCATTCCTCATTGCCTTTACACCTTTCATAGGCAAATAATGAGCTTCTACAAGCCTAGCTATTTTATTTTTATCAAGCCCATACTTTTTAAAAAAATCAGGATTCATCTTGTCAATAATTTTTTTACCTATATACTCATGATCATCAAAGTCGTGATACTGTTTACCTTTATGTTTTTCAGCTGTTTCCACTTTCTCTTTTTCTATTACTGCCGTAACTGGTTTTCCAATATCATGAAAATAACCTGCAACTATAAGATTTTTATCTAATGTAAGTTTCTTTAAATGTTTCACACATTCTAAAGTATGTCTGTAGACGTCAAACTCATGAAACTTATTCTGCCAAAGATTCTTTCCCTTTAGGAGTTCTGGCATTTCCAAGATATTTTTTTCTAGTTGCTCAAGTTGTAATAGATACAAATCTTTGATATTATATTTCTTGTTGCTTAATAAATTTTTAACTAAGATAAGTTCTTTTAAGTCTCCCTGTTTTTTTGATTTGTCATATGAATCTGCTATAAAAATGTCTAATAATTCCTTCTTTAATCCCGATTTATTAAGCTCTTCTTCTAATCGCTTATATCTTTCTTCAAAATCCGAATAAGAAGTAATCTTTCGCATTTCTATAACTGCAGAAATAATTAAATGGTGCAATCCCACAAGTTTTGCTATTTTATTTTGATTTAAACCTCTATTTTTGAAAAATTTAGAATCTATATCTTTAGTTATATTTTCTGAGACTTTATCGTGCCCTCTAAAGTTTTGCTTTGTAGTCTTAATTTTTCCAATGTCATGAAGACAACCTGCTACAATAACATCTTTATCAGAAGTTAGTTTATTTAAGTTTTTTACAACTTGCTGCGTGTGATTAAATACATCTGAATCCTCACCTACCCTAAAAATTCCCTTTTCTTTTTGAACTTCTGGAAATTGCATAACTTCTTTTATAATAGGGTAAATCCTCTTTCTATTTTTCATTATAATCAAAGACAACATATGTTTTTAATAATTTCGTTATTTAATTTTATTTTTTATTGTCCGTAAATTATTCATTGCAT
Source organism: Candidatus Woesearchaeota archaeon (assembly GCA_964440825.1). Taxonomy (GTDB): domain Archaea; phylum Nanobdellota; class Nanobdellia; order Pacearchaeales; family GW2011-AR1; genus CABMGO01. The sequence continues at coordinate 8,883 of CAYYKU010000007.1, read as the reverse complement.
TAGATAAACTTAGTTTTATCTCGGAACTATGGACAAAACCCATATATTTGGCGACCCTTTCATATTCTACTTTATTCGGTAGCTGGCTTTTAATGTCTTGTAATACATTTGCAAAACCATTTAATCCCATATCTCTCCAATTATTAAAGTTCTTTATACCTTACTTCTTTGCAACACTCCAAAGATGTTCAAAGAAACGAATATAGGTCTCATAGATATCTTTGGAACGAATAAGAATTCCCGAAGGTTCTTCGCCTTTCCATGTGATTATTGCCACCTTGTCATTAAGCATCTGTGTATTTGGCGGAAGAGGAAAATTAAGATATTTCTTTTGAGTGATTGATGAAACTCCCGCAAGACTTCTTAATTTCTCTGCAAACAATCCGCGTGTTATTATTTTATTTTCTTTCCTAACTGATTTCTGTAAATCGTAAACTTTTTCTGTGGCTAGTTTATACTCTTTTTCATCTTCTATCGAAAAAAATCTGTAAATATCTTTAGGTCTTGAGTCTTTTAATAGTTCAGCCAACAAAGTCTTTATTCCCCTAAACGACTTATAGAATTCTACGTTTTCTATTTCCGTTGGCATAAATTTTTTTAATTCTGGTAAAACTTTCATATATTCTTCTTTTTTAGTATCTAAATAATCAGCTATTGTCTCTGGAGAAGCTGCTTTGTAATATTTTATCTGTCCTTTTTTTATGTAAGAAACTAAACCCTTTGCTACTAATGAATTTATGGCATTGTATACTGCAGAACTTTGTAAATTAACTTTGGATATAATTGCTCCTGCTTTTGACTCTCCAAGCTGAAGCATTTTTAGGAATACACTTATCTCATTTTTTGACAAACCTATCCCTTCTAATACGCTTGTGTCCATATAAAGAGGATAATTTTCTTATTTTTAAATATTGCTAATTATTTTTGGAGAGCGAAACTATTTTTTAAAAAGAAAAAATCACCTCTTTTTATCTTTAAAACCTACTTAAGAAGTCGCTTTAGGATTTCTTCCAGCGTGTCCCTTCCACCACATTCACAGCTTTGTATCTTTGCCTTACTGTTCCCATGTGCAGAAATCATAGATCTCTTTTGGGAGTCATTACAACCACACATTACGTAAGTTATGTTATCTGCAGGTATTTGGGCCGTTTGTCTTATTGCTTCTTCTCCGCCATCGCTTCCTACATATAGAAAAACCTGGTCCATATCTTTTAAGTCAAATGCCTTTACTGCATACGTTGCCGCATTTTTTCTTGTCTGTTCTTTTCCGGACTCAGATGAATCTGGATTAGCAGCCCATTTGGATTTATGGCCATTTTGAGCGATATATATTTGTTTATCTGCTCTTTCAATAACGCCATTATCATATTGACCAGCTCCTATTCTGTTGTAAGTCACTATTGCAATTTTTTGTTTTGTCATTTTATTTACTACCTCCTTTCAATAATTTCGAGCGATATTTTGCAAGTCTTTCCTTAATGTTATTATCAAATTCAGATTCTTCTTCAATTTCAAGATAATCGTAGCGATTATTTTTATTAGGTTTTCCAAGCATCGGTACATTATATTCTCTTCTCCTTTCTCGAAAATCTAATTTTTTTGTTAACCAGTTAGCATAACGACTTATGTTTATTTTTTCTAGATTTCCTGTCTCAATTTTTTTAATTGCTCTTTCGAGAGAGTTCTTGTCTTTTTCTTTTAGAAATTCATTTCTTCCTTCCAAATAAGAGTCTCTTAGATTTTCGATTTCTCTTATTGTGCGACCATCTATCCTAAAGGGAATACACTCATTTCCAGAAAAGTTCGGTTCGTCAACTTGAATGAAAAGTTCCAATCTGCTTCCCTGAACAAGCGATGTTAACTCTGTTACTCTGTTGTAAGCCACTACCGGACTTAAACTAGCAACTTTCTTGAGAATATATCCTGCAATATGGTTTGGATGAACCTGGCTTAACCAATTTGTACTCTGATACCACTCTTTATTATTTTTTTGTGGAATCATTTTCTTGCTCCTTCTAAATTAACAATTTTTTCAAGCGCATTTCCGATGTATTCTCTTTTTTTCACAGACCTTAAATATTGTAGAACTCTTTCTTCTTCTGAAAGTTTTTTAACAAAATAAGTAATCATCGATTGAGCATTTTTGTAGGCATTTATTGCTTCAGGTATTCTTTTTCTTTGAACATATACCTCTGCAATTCTTCTTACAACATCTACTTCCTGCTCATAGTTTCTCTCGCATAATCTGGAGTGATAAAGTGGGTTAGTTTTATTTAATAGTGATTCCCAATTTTCTAACAAAATATCTTCAATAGCTCTCTCTGCATCAGCATTTAATTCTCCTCCAGATTTAAGTCCTTCTCTAATCTTCTCAAGTGTGTCTGTTATGTTCCAACTAATTCTATCTTCAGATAAAGCATTATCTCTTTGGTCTTTTTCTATTTCATTAAACATTTTTCTAATTTCTGCAGTATATGTTTGCGTCTTTATCATTTTATTTTTTCCAAATTTAGTTCTTTCATTTAAACCACCTTCTCCAGAATGGCATTTTTACTAGTAGTAAGTCCGTGTTGTATAGATGTCCACCGCCCTGTGTCGTAGCATCCCTCTCTTCTTTGATGAATAACAAAAGATAATGGGCTTCCTAATACTGTTAATCCTTCAGAGGTTTCTCCAATTTGTTTAAGATCATGGCTCCAGAATTGAGTTTGAGAAGATTCAATACAGGCATCACTTTCATAATCTTCAACTCGTGGTGCTGGCGAATTATTAAGCACATATTTTAAAACTTTACTACAAATTTCATTTGCTTGCGGAGTTAACAATTTGTGAATATCAAAATTAGTTTCGTAAAAATAATTATCTTTATTGCTAGAGCTTCCTCTAAGCCATCCGTGAAGATTATCAATTCTTAAGTCATCTTCTAAATATTTATCCGGGCTTCCAGATTTTATGCCGTCAATAAACTGCACATAGTCTCTAACTATCCACGCAGTATTATATTTAGTTTTAAGATCTCTCAATCCAAGAGTAACGAGTCCTTCTCTTACTTCCCATCTAAAATTTTCATTCGTAAGAGAATTCATATTTGTTATTGCTTCTTCTAAATTTGGTTTTCTTGTTTGTGTTTGTATCATTATGTATTAGTTAGTTTTAATTAAATTAGTCAAGAAATAGCACTATATAATAATCAGCTCTCCAAATTTGTAGAACAGTTTAAAAGAAATTTTATTTGTTTATTTTATTAGTATCTAGAAAGAAGTTTTTCTATATTTTTTACAATATCTTTTGGAGAAGGATTGGCATCTACATAATATACCTTGAGCTCTTTGGTTAAATAAGTAAACTGTTTCATAAATAACTTGTGTCTTTTATTTGTAGTTGTATCGTCGTACTCTCCCTTTCTTTCTCCCAATCTTCTCATTTGTCTCTCATGAAGCTGTTTATCAGATAATTTTAGAAAAAGAATAGAATCAACCGAAGTCAACAATTCCTTCAGATTATCTAAGAAATCCTTGCTGTTTTCATCGATAAGACAACCTAAAAAACCTTCTTTGAATACTAAACTTGTTTTGGCATTTAAACATTCTTTCATCTTTTCAGTTAACAATTTTAATTTTATATTTTCCTTGTCTTCGTTCATGAAACGTGAATTTAATATAATTTCTTCAAGTTGATCTTCCAATTTTTTTACTTCTTTATTTCCAATATCTGCTCTTTTTCCTTTAGTGCAAGCTCCGAATTGTTTCGTTATTTTCTTTCTTTTAGTATGGAACTCATAAACTACAAAATGTTTTTTACACAATTCTTCCATCACGCTAGATTTGCCAGTTCCAGGAAGACCTTCTACTAAAATTATTTTTTGATTCGCCATCTTTTATTTATGAGTTTTGTTTAGTATTTAAATTTTCTTTAAAAGAGGTTTCTTTTAATCTTTTTTATTTGACGAATTAAATAAAATCTCAAACAGCCACTATTACAATTCTAGCCAAAAACCAGCTACATCACCTCAAAATCACAGTATCATAAACCGCTCCCACCGAACTGAGCAGGGTTTTGTGATTCTAACGGAATTAGTGCTTTAATGGCACTCCCGTTCTATGTCTCCTACTTGTCAGAGTTTATAAAACTTGTCGAGAAGGAATTTCACAAAGGTGTGACTGAAAGAAAATTATTTAAAACCAAAAGTTATAATGTTAGAAACAATTAAAAACTTCTTTAATTAAACACAAGAAGGTGATTAAATGAAAAAACCAAAACTTCTGTATCATGGTTCTGGAAAGAGACTGGAAGTTTTAGAGCCCAGAAAACCTACGGGACATAATCCGGGACATGACAAGAAAGGAGTTTATGCCACTGATTTGAAGGATATGGCTCTTGGATTCTCAGCAAAGGGTTCTGCAAAAACTTCTGGATTTAAGAGTAGAAAAACTAACATGCATTATATTTATGAAGGTTGGCCAGATTTAAAGGCAGCAGTGTATTTGCATATTTTTAATTCGAAAGATTTTGAGTATAATGATGTTCACGAATATATTTGTCCCAAAAAGGTTAAACCGATAAAAATTGAAGAGTATAAAGTTTCGGATTTGCAACACCTGTTTAGAAAAGCAACGAAAAAAGATTTAAAGGAATTTTTGAAAGATAGGGATGCTTGGACAGATCCGGAGGAGAAGAAATGAAAAAATCTTTGCTTCTTAATATATCTAAAGATTATAATCTTGGAGAGTTAGATAGTTTTGAACTAATATCGGAAGGTCTTGTAAACTATAATTATTCTGTTAAGACTTCTAAAGGAGAATTTATTTTTCGTTTTTTGGGTAGAAAAGTAGATTCATACAAACTAAAAAAAATTGAATTAGAATTTAAGGTTCTCAATTTTTTAAAAAGGAAAAATTTCACGTATGAAGTACCTGCTCCTATTAAAAATATTAAAGGAGAATACCTCTCTCAGTATGGTTCTAATAGTCTTTGGGTATATAAAAAAATAAAGGGCGAAAGAATACATCATCCAAATACGATAGAACAAATTAAAGAAATGGCTAGAGCAATCGCAATATATCATAAAAAATTGAAGGATTTTCCGTCTCCATCAACCATGCCCAGAATTTTTTCTTTAAATTGGTTAAATGAAAAATATACAGAAATGCAAAAAGTAAGATCTAAGCGAAAAGTAGATCTATTAATGAAAAAAAATTTACCATTTTTCAAAAAACTAATGATAATCCTAGCTAATAAAGATTTAAAAAAAGATGTTTTGCCTATTCATGGAGATATACACGGTGCAAACGTTCTCTTTGTAAATGAAAAAATGGTTGCTATTATAGATTTTGACAACCTTCAGTTTGCACCTAAAATGCAAGATGTATCCTATACAATCAGACAATCGTGTTTTTCTTCTGGGAAACCGGACGGAGAAAAAATAGCTATCTTTTTGAAAGAATATAAGAAAATTAATAATTTATCGAATGAAGAAATTAAGGCAATTCCATTCCTTATGCTTAGAGATAACTGTATTGTATTTTGGTGGTTCTATTCTGAAATGAAAAAGAATTTGAATAAACAATGTGATTTAATTAAATGGACTGCAGAAGCAGCTAGAAATACTGTTAAATATTTTAAAATAGAATTAAAATGAAAAAACCAACTTACAATTTTATTATAAAGTGGGGGAAGAGCACTTTTGATTGCGAGTGGTCAGATGATACGGATTTTGAAAAGTTGTCAAAAGTTCATGGTGTCCATGCGTTTATTTTTAATGATAAAGGCGAAATTTGTATTGCAAAATGGAAGAAAAACAAGTATTGGGGAGACATCGGGGGCAAGCCAGAAAAATGTGATAAAACTTTCGAAGATACTTTAATCAGAGAGGCAGATGAAGAAGTTGATTTGGACTTGAAAGACATTAAGCGAGTTGGATATTATTCTAGTACACTTAGAGGAACTAAAAATACTAAATATTCTGCAATGATGATTGCAAGGGTTAAGAAAATTAAACCTCAAACTTTAGATCCGGCTTGCGGGGAGATTCCTCAAAGAAAGTTCGTTAAACCTAAAGATTTCAATAAATATTGCAATTGGGGAGAAAACGGAGAGTTTCAAATTAAAAAAGCATTGGAGAAATTGAGAGAATGAAAAAGTTTATTTCTGCCTTAATTCTTGCTAGAAAATTTCCGAAAAAGACAATTACACACGCAGTAGCTGACAAAGAGACATTTTTTAAAATAATAAAAGACTCGAAGATAAAAACCCCTTCTGAAACAAAACAAATTAAAGAGGGTAAATTTTTAGAGTCTTTCTTTAAAATAAAAGATTGTGTTTATTTTAGTGCTGGATGGGAATATAACTCAACCTATCACCAGTGGCCATTTGCATTTATCTTCAAAACGGATATTTTGAAGGAGAAAAACTTTGAAACTTTTAAGACTTTCATTATAAGCCAAGCATGGATGAATGTTTTAAGATATTGGAGAGACCACGATTTAGATTATTTGAGAAGTTTGTCAGAATATTCGCAAAGTGCAAAGAAGCAAGTAAAAATATTTTTGAAAAATGATGCGTGTTCATATTGGGTTTTTGAAAATGAGTTATCTATTTTCTTGGATAGCTACAAAAATAAGAAAAAGATATTTAATGTTCTTAATAAATTCAAAGACTCTAATGTTGTAAAAAATTCGAGTGCTCCATCTTATGTAAAAAAACACTTTTTCGAAGATGATAATAAAAGAAGAATGGAAATAGTTTCACATGAGCGTGTTTCTTTAGATTCTAATAATTTTTTAGGGTTTTACATAAGTGGAAGAATACCTTCAGATGTTGATAAAATTCTTAGAAACAAGTTTAAAGGTAAAATTCTTTTTGATGGTAATAAAATCGAGGTGATTAAATGAAAAGCTTTTTTGAAAAAGGTGAGTTAAAAACGAAAGAGAAATTTATCAAACCATAACGATATTCTAATCTAAAAAAAGCCTCAAAAGGCTAAACGGTATAAAAAAGAGAAACTCGCCTGATTATGGGTGAGATAAAAAATTAGTTATTATTTGTAATATTCTATCTTTTGTGGAGAGAAGCAATCAACCTGCGTGTCTATCTCTAAACGGCATTGCTATATCTAATTCCTTGCAGATTGTTTCTAATTCTTGCATTGAGCCTTCATTATCTCTCCATGTTGCCTCGAGTGGGTCGCTTGCATAAGGTCTGTAATCTGCAGTGTAGTTTGCTAATTGTGCTGCCATTCCCTGTACTAATTGAGAATATTTTTCCCTAAGTTCTGTGTTTTGTTTCATTGTTTTATTTTTTCTTACCTCCTTTCAGATTATTCAATCGTTCGAATTCTTTCATTAGTTTTGATATTCTTTCTTCGTCTAGCTCGTTTTTCCAGTAGCCGTTCTTTTTTATGTAGGATCCTACGATGAAGATGTCTGCATGGTCGTAGTAGTTATTTAGATTTTCAGTTGTTATTCCTGAGCCGATTAGTACTGGGATGTGCACGGCTTTTCTTACTTGTTTCACTTCTTCCGAGTCTGCTTCTGTTCCTGTAGATACTCCGGTTACGATTACTCCATCTGACAGGAAGAATTCCGCAGTGTGTGCGGTCTCCGCGATGTCTACGTCTGAAGTTATTGCGTGTGAGGAGTGTTTCTTTTTTATGTCTGTGAAGATTAGCACCTCCTCTGCTCCGATTGATTTTCTGTATCTTAGCAAGTCTCCTGCGCATGATTCTATGTAGCCTTCGTCTGCTACGTGTGCGTATACGAAGCCTTCAGCTCTTATGAAGTCCATTCCTGAAGCTTTTGCAGTTGCGATTGCTTCTTTATTTGCTGCAGCCAGTATTTGTATTCCGCAGTAGAGCCCTAGTTTTTTTATTTCTCTTCCGATTATAGACATTAGAGTTATGATTTCTGGCCCGATGCTTTTCGTGTACGGGATGTCGTGCATGTTTTCGATCATTAGTGTTGTTAGTCCTTGCTTCTTGTAGATTTCTGCTTCCTGGATGCATTTAGCTATGATTTCTTCGGAGGATAATTTATTTTCCGGCGTTCCAGGCAGAGCTGGCACGTGTATCATTCCGATTATTATCTTTCTATTTTTCATGTATTCTTTGAAGTTGGGTGTTTCCATTTTGATTTCCTTAAAAAATTGATGAAAAAACACTATAATAAAATATGTTGTAGACTATGCCACAACAGAAATTTATGTACCTATTTTCTTATAAATAATTAACTAAACATGGGAGAAAAAATAAAATGGAAAACGCAATAAGAGAACTGCTAAGCGGAAGAGTAAACGCACTAAAAGCCGTACACCTACTAGACGCTGAGATTGGAGGTATAACGAGTGTAAAATGGAATCCTGGCGCAGGACAACACAAAGTGTACAACCATACGCAAGTAATAGCCTTGCCAGTCAGTTTAGGAGTACATTCTCCTTCCATTTGATATACCTTTCATGATGTTTATAGGGGTCTAGTTTCATATGTTTCCTGAAACAGAGAGTCTTTTAAGCAACTGCTACTTTTTGTAGCACAAACCGTTAGAATCGATATTAGTGATTTAGGGAGGCTCTTTTGAGTCCCCGTAAAATCACAGTATCATAAACCGCTCCCACCGGGATTCGAACCCGGGTTACCGCCGTGAAAGGGCGGTGTCCTTGGCCTCTAGACTATAGGAGCAGGTAATTTAATCGAGCAAAATTCGTTTTTAAAACTTCCGGAAGTACTTTTTAAGGTAATTTCTTACTTTCCATTAAATATTCTTTGCCAGAATCCAGTAACCTGATTAATCTGTTCCTTGGCTTCTATAAATACTAATTGTTCTTCAATCTTACTCAATCTAGTAGCGTATGTTTTCAACATATTTTCATAAATTCTAGTATCTAATCTTC
>CAYYKU010000006.1:0-27413 GCA_964440825.1 Candidatus Woesearchaeota archaeon | reverse complement strand
AAATAGAACAACACCAATAGTTGTTTCAATTTGTGCAGCAGCAGGATTAACAATGCCTAAAAATTCTTCTAGAGCAATTACTTCTGCTGCAGGAACTGCAGACGTAATAGAGACATTAGCAGATGTAGAATTATCAGTAGAAGAAATTAAGAAAGTAGTTAAAAAAACTGGCGCTTGCTTAGTTTGGAATGGATCATTAAATCTTTCACCATCCGACGATAAATTAATTCAAGTTGAAAGACTTCTAAATTTAGATGTCGAACCTCAATTGCTAGCCTCTATCTTATCAAAGAAAATTGCAGCAGGATCTAATAGAATTTTAATTGATATCCCATATGGCGGGGGAAAAATAAAAACTAAGCAAAAAGCAAAAGAACTAGGAAAGAAGTTTAAAATAATTGCAAATCATTTTAAAATAAAATTAAAACCTGTTTATACGGATGGGAGCCAACCAATTGGAAATGGAATTGGTCCTGTTTTAGAAATAATGGATGTTTTATCTGTTCTGAAAAATGAACCTTATTGTCCTAGAGATCTGAAAGAAAAATCAATTTTCCTTGCAGCAGAACTGATGACTTTATGCGGGATGTTTTTTGCAAGTAAAAAAGCAAGAGAACTTTTAGAATCGGGAAAAGCATATAATAAATTTAAAGAAATTATCAATGCGCAGAACGAAGTTAATGATTTTGATACTCGGGTTGCAAAATTACGAACAGCTAAATATAATAAACCTGTTTATGCGGACTACGACGGCATTCTTGAATTAAAAAACTCAAAAATTAATGAATTGTGCAGAATACTCGGGACTCCAGAGACTATCACTGCAGGAGTTTATTTCCATCATCATGCAGGCCCTATTGTTTCTGGAGAGAAAATAATTACACTTTATTCAGAGAATGAACAAAGATTAGAAGATGCTATGAAATTTATTACAGAATTCCAACCATTTAAAGTTAGGAAAGTTTAATCATCTTACTTACGGGATCTTTTGTTGAGACAAATATTTTAGGTTTAAAGTTATTTCTTTGCTTTAACATTTTTTTGTGAATATTGAATGCAAGTTCAGGAGTATTATTATGTTCACTCAAATGACAAAGAATTAAATATTTTAATCTTGATTTTGCATTTTCTAAAATACATGAAGAAGATTGAATATTTGATAGGTGCCCGTCATCTCCCTTTATCCATTTTTTTAAGAAATATGGATAAGGTCCCCTTTCTAGCATTTCCAAGTCATGATTTGATTCAAAAAAAAGAGCATCTGCTTGTGAAACTTGATCCATAATGTTTTTACAGGCGTTTCCAGCATCGGTAATAATTGAAATCCTTTTCCCAGATTTTTTATCCATGATAGTAAAACCAATGGGTTCGATGGCTTTGTGAATTTTTGGGAAGGAAGTTATTTCCATTCCGCCAATTGATAAGCTATCTTCTTTTTTTATTGAATTTAACAATGACTCATTATTGCATATGGATTTATTTTCAATTAATTTTTTTGTTGCAAATATAGGAATTGGATGTTTTTTTGTAAAGACTTCTATTCCTCTGATATGGTCAGAATGTTCGTGAGTTACAAAAATTCCTTTTACATTCTCAACTTTTTTTCGTATAGAACTCATTCTTCCTTCTATTTGCTTACAACTAATACCTGCATCAATTAAAATACTATTTTTTCCGTTACTAACTAAAAAACAATTTCCAGAACTTCCAGAAGATAATGCGTATGCTTCCATTTTTTAGAATATAGTTTATAGATTAAAAATGTATGTAGCCAATATATATTTTATAAAAAGATCCTTAATCGATAGATTTAATAATTTTATTTTTATTCTTTTAATTATGTTTAAAAAAATATTTAAAAATCTTGAAGGTAAATGGAAGGAGTTAAATCTAAACGAAGAAGCAGAGCAAGATCCAGAAATAAATTTCTCAGATCCAGATGAATGTGACAAATGGTTGCAAGAGCTACATAGAAGTTATGGAGTAGATTATAGTTATGGAGGATTTTTAGAAAATAGATCTTTTATTTGGAAAGACCACTATAATGTTAAAGATGGACTTTTTATTCATGAAGGTGCAGACTTCAATGTCCCTCTCGGAACTGAAGTTTTCTTATTTGAAGAAGGAGAAGTTGTGGAAATAATTAGGGATACTGAAATGCACGGAGGATGGGGAAATGCTATTGTTTTTTGGATTCCGAAAATAGAAAAATACGTAATTTATGCCCATATGGACCAAGATTTGTTTGTTTCTTCAAGAGAGAAATATCCAAAAGGCAGCAAGGTAGGAAGTGTAGGAAGTCAGGATCAAAATGGGCATTATTTCCCCCATTTACACTTACAATTCATGGATAAAGAATTCGCAAGCAAATATCCTCAATTTTTGGATGTCGGAGGAGATTCTTCTAAAAACAGCGAGATGTTACAACATCTTTATGATCCTGTAAAATTTGTAAAATAAATATTCTTAAAAACCCACAATTCCAAGAACTTTCAAGCCCAGATGGCACAATGGTACTGCGTCGGTCTTGAAAACCGATTCCTTACGGAACTCCCAGTTCGATTCTGGGTCTGGGCGTTTTCTTTCAGAGGAAGGTTTAAAAAGGCAGATTTTCTATCATTTTTAGATTGTAGTAAGTCTAAAGTAATTTAGATTTAGTTTTGGATTTGCACACTCGTTTTAACAAAAACGAATGCAAAATTACATAAAAAAAAAGAACAGTCTTTAATATATAAAATGGGAGCACCAGTAAAACCAAAAGCAGGAAGTCAGCAATATTGGCCTAGAAAGAGAGCTGAAAGAATTTTGCCAAATGTTAATTGGAATACTATAAAATCTGAAAATGCTAATTTACAAGGTTTTATTGGATATAAAGTAGGGATGACTTCTGTTTTCGTAAAAGATGATACTGCTGACTCTATGACAAAGGGAAAGAAAATTATTCTTCCTGCAACAATTGTTGAATGTCCAGGAGTTAAGATTTATTCCGTGAGATTTTATAAAAATAAAAAAGTTGTCGGAGATGTTATTGTTTCTAATGATAAAGAATTAAAAAGAGTTGTTAAGGTTCCTAAACAAGTAGGAAAGGTTGAAGATTTTAAGGCTGATTTTGATGATTTGAGAGTTATTGTTTATTCTGAAGTAAAGAAAACAGATATTAAAAAAACACCCGATATGATAGAATTAGCTATTGGTGGAAATAAAGATCAGAAATTAGCATTCATTAAAGAAAAAATAGGTAAATCTGTTTCTGTTTCTGAAGTATTCCCTAAAGGGCTTGTAGACGTTAGAGGAGTTACAATAGGTAAAGGATTACAAGGACCAGTTAAAAGATTTGGAATTACATTGAAATCACATAAATCCGAAAAAGGTGTAAGAAGACCGGGCTCATTAGGCCCATGGCACCCAGCTAGAGTTACTTTCGTAACAGCAATGGCAGGACAATTAGGTTATTTCACAAGAGTATTATTAAACAACTTGATTTTAAAGTCAGGAAAAATAAGTGAATTGAACATCAACAAAGCAGGCGGATTTAGACACTACGGAAATATCAAGACAGAATTTTTAGTTATAAATGGTTCATTACAAGGCCCACAAATGAGACCTTTATTGTTAACACCTTCATTTAGACCTACAAAAAGACAATTAAAACAAAAATTGGAGTTTATTGAATTAAGATAAAATGGTAAAAGCAAAATTATTTGATGTTAGCGGAAAAGAAAAAGGATCCATAGAATTACCTAAATTAATTTCAGGAAATATTAGAAGAGATATTTTAGCTAAAGTATTCGAAGCACAGAAGAGAGAACAACCATATGGTTCTATGATTTTCGCAGGTAGAAATTATTCTGCTGCAGGTATTTTAAGAAGAAAAAGACATTCATGGAAATGTACATATGGAAAAGGTATTTCTAGAGCTCCAAGAAAAATTATGTCTAGACATGGACAGAGTTTCCAATGGGTAGGTGCTTCTGCTAATTATACAAGAGGTGGAGGTGTTGCACATCCACATAGGGTTGAAGAAAATCAGTTTAGAAAAGTAAACAAAAAAGAATTAGTTATTGCTATGGATTCTGCTTTGTCCGGAACATTCGATACTAAATCTGCTGAAAAGAAATATTCTATCAAAGTTACACATGCAGCGATTGTTGCAGATGCTAAAATATTAGAAATGAAAACAAAGAAATTTATTGAATTTTTAGAAACTGTTTTCGGTAACGCTTTTGAAAAATTATTGAAACATAAAAAAGTTAGAGCAGGAAGTGGAAAATCAAGAGGAAGAAAATACAAATCAAACGCAGGATTATTAGTAGTTATTTCTTCCGATGAAAAAATGAATAGATCGGGTGTTGAGGTTGTTAAAGCTAAAGAATTATCTATCTCTGATTTGTCTCCAAATGGCGAACCTGGAAGATTTGCAGTTTATACTGAAAAAGCATTAAAAGAAATTGAAGGAGTTTGGAAAAAATAAAATGGTAGTATTAGAAAAAGTAAAAGCAACTGAAAAGATTGTAAGAATGATTGAATCAGAAAACTTAATTGCATTCGAGACGGACAGAAAAACAACTAAAGAAGAAATTGCTAAAGAAGTAGAAGAATTATTCGATGTTAAAGTTGCAAGTGTAAGAACACTTACAAGAAAAAATAAGAAAGTTGCTTATGTTAAATTAAATAAAGATTACGTTGCAGCAGATGTTGCAGCTAAATTAGGAATATTATAAAATGGGTAAAAGAATTATCTCACAGGCAAGAGGACATGGAAGTTTTTCATATAGAGTAAGAAGAAAAGCATTTATGCTTAAACCTGCATACCCTATCAAAATTGATGGCGAATGGGAAGTGGTTAATTTAGAAACAGAAGCAGGACATTCCGCTCCAATTGCAAAATTAAAAAATAAAGAAGGGAGAACTTTCCATGATTTTGCAGCATTAGGAGTATATGTCGGACAAAAAATTAATTTCGGTGGAAAGAAAGATGGCGATGTTTCATATTTAGGAAAATTAGAAAATGGTACAAAGGTTTTTAACCTAGAATTAAGACCAAATGATGGTGGCAAGTTAGTAAGAACGAGCGGAAATTCTGCTGTGATTATGAACAACGACGGAAAAACAGTCAAAATAATGATGCCATCTAAAGAAGAAAAAAGATTCGAACTTGAATGCAGAGCAACAATTGGCGAAATTGCAGGTCAAGGAAGATTAGATAAACCAATATTAAAAGCTGGTAAAAATTTCTTCATTAAAAAATCAAGAAATAAATTGTGGCCTAGAACATCCGCTGTTAAGATGAACATTATTGATCATCCATTCGGTTCTGGTAGAGGTAAGAGACCTAAGAGTAAGATTGTCAAGAGAATGGCATCACCTGGACAGAAAGTAGGACATTTGAGACCAAGAAGAACAGGTAGGACTAAGAAATAATGGCAGTAAATATCAATGTAGGAAAAGTGAAAGTATTCAGGGGAAAACAAATTGAAGATTTGAAATCTCTCGATGTTAGAGAATTCGCTGCACTATTGAATTCAAGAGAAAGAAGAACAATATTAAGAAGTTTTCACTTAATTGAAAAATTCCTTGACAAATCAAAGAAAGATGTTGCTAAAAATAAAATACCTAAAACACAATTTAGAGAATTACCCATAGTCCCAGTAATGATTGGTTGGACAGTCGGAGTTCATAACGGAAAAGAATATACCCAGGTAAAGATAGTAGAAGAAATGTTAGGACATAGATTGGGAGAATTTGCATTGACAAGAAGAACAGTTAAACATGGAGCTGCAGGTATTGGTTCCACAAAGAGTTCCGGAGGAGCTGTAAAGTAAAATGGTAGAAGATAAAAAAACAGACAACATGGAGAATATTAATAAAACTGAAGAAGTAAAAACTGAAAAGAAAGTTGAAGTAAAAACTGAAAAGAATACAAAAGATGTTGCGATTGTTAATGGATTTTCACTAACAATAAGCACAAAACATTCAAGTTTTATTGGTAAAATGGTAATGAGAAAACCAGTTGACAGAGCAATAGAAATGTTAGAGCTAGTATTAAAAAAGAAAATGGCTGTTCCAATGACATCATTAGAAATACCACACAAGAAAAGAAGCCTAATGCCTGGAAGAGTTGGCGGCGGAGGAAGATTTCCTGCTAATGCTTCAAAAGAAGTCATTCATTTGCTAAAACAGTTAAAGGCAAATTGTGAATCAAATAATGTTGAAAATCCAGTAATAACTTTGTTTGTTGCAAATCTTGCATCACGACCATACCGGAGAGACAGAACAAGAGGAAAGAGAACACATATACATATTGAAGCTCGAGATAAAACTAAATTAATAGTAAAGAAAAAGAAATAAAATGGAAGAAAGAAAATTTGTCGGAATAAGAAAAGAAGAATTTGGAGTTAAAGAATTCATCAAGAAAGAATTTGGTAAAGGAAAGTTATCTGCTGTAAAGATAGAATACACACCAGTCGGAGAAAAAGTAATTATTTCCACACATAAGCCAGGTTTAATTATTGGTAAACGTGGAGAATCAATTGAAAGATTAACAGAAGTATTAAAGAAAAGATTTAAAATGGAAAATCCAAGAGTAGATATCGCTGAAATAAAACATCCAGATTTAGATGCACAAATTATTGCTGATGATATTGCATTATCTTTAGAAAGATTTGGTTCACTTCGTTTTAAAGCAATTGCATATAAAGCACTTACTAGAACAAAACTTGCTGGTGCACTTGGTGCAGAAATAGTATTGTCAGGTAGATTACCAAGTGAAAGAGCAAAAATGTGGAGATTTAAGTATGGCTATTTAAGAAAAACAGGAGATGCATCAAATGATGTTAATTATGCTGAAAGCCAAGGCGTAGATAAACAAGGAATGGTAGGAATTAAAGTATCTATATTGTCTCCAGAAACATTCAAAAATGAAGAAGTTATCGTGAATGATACACTGATTCAAAAACTTAGATTAAATGCAGCTTCCGAAGATAAAGAAATTAAAAAGAAGAAAACAAAAAAGTAAATAAAAAATGGTAACAACAAAAAAAACTGATAAAAAATTAGAAGAAAAAACAGCTGTTAAAGTTGAAGACAAAAAGATAGATTCAAAAATGAAAGAATTAAAAATTGAATTATTAAAGCAAGGGTCTAAAAAGCGAGACGTCAGAAGAGAAATAGCTAGAATATTAACACTCCAACAAAATAAAATGGAAACAAAGAAATAAGCATGGATATATGCCCAAAATGCGGTTTACCGATAGCAGCATGTGTTTGTGAAGATATAGCAAAAACCCAACAACAGGTTGAGGTTAAAACCGAAAAACGGAGATTCGGTAAGTTCGTAACGATGGTTTACGGATTGGAAGGAGTCGATATAAAAGAAATCGCAAAGAAGCTTAAAAACAAGCTAGCTTGTGGTGGAACTATTGACGGAAAAGTGATTGAACTTCAAGGTAACCACCTTGGAAAGATAAAGCCAGTGCTTGTTGAAGCAGGTTTTACAGAATCACAAATAAAAGAAAATTAATAATAAAAATGGTAAAAGAAAAAACAAAAATAGAAAAGAAAGTAGAGAAAGTTAGCTGTGCGGACAAAACATGTCCATTCCACGGTTCAGACGCTGTTAAGCTTAGAGGAAGAACTTTCGAAGGTACAGTTGTAAACAAATTGCATGGAAGAGTTAAGATTGAATTTGACAGATTCTTATATGATAGAAAATATGAAAGATTTGATAAAAGAAGAACAAGATTACATGCAAGATTACCTGATTGTTTAAAAGAACAAATACACCTTGGAGATTGGGTTGAAATCAAAGAATGTAGGAAATTAAGCAAAATAATTAACTCTTATGTTACAAGAAAGATTAGGGGTAAACAAGAACAAAAACAAGGAGAAAATAAGAAATGAAAGCAGTATCTGGTAGCATAACTCGTGGATTGAATATTGGAAGCGAAATGGAAGCAGCAGATAATAGCGGTGCAAGAATAGTTAAGATAGTTTCAGTAAAGGGCGGAAGATCACATAAGGGAAGACAAGTATTCGCTAGAGTTGCTGACTGGGTAAAAGTGTCTGTAAGAAAAGGAGATCCAAAAATGAAAGGCGAAATATTTGATGCAGTAGTTATTAGACAGAAAAGATCCTGGAAAAGACCTAATGGAGAGCAAGTTTGTTTTTCAGACAATGCAGTTGCTTTATTGAAAGATGAAAAAGGAAATCCAAAGGGAACACAGATCAAAGGACCTGTTGCAAGAGAAGTTCAAGAAAGATGGAAAGAAGTAGCTAAATTAGCGAGCGCAGTATACTAAAATGGTACAAAAAAAATTCACAACAGCATGGAAAGAAAGTACGCAGCCTAGAAAGCAAAGAAAGTATTTACATAACTTACCACTTCATTTGAAACATAAATTATTGGCTGCAACACTTGATAAAGACTTGAGAAAGAAATATGGAATAAGAAATATTGAAGTAAGAAAAGGCGACGAAGTTTGTATCATGAGAGGAAAGTTTAAGAAGCGAGTTGGAAAGATTATTGAAGTTGATTTGAAAAATTCAAGAGTTGCTATTGAGAATATTCAAAATACTAAAAGAGATGGAAACAAAGTTAATGTTTGGATACATCCTTCAAAAGTAAAAATAAAAGAATTGAACACAGAAGATAAAATGAGATTAACAATTAAACAAACGGAGAAGAAAGAAAATGCACAAGACAAGAAGTGAGTTACCAGTAAATTGGCCATTGCCAAGAAAAGGAACTAAGTATTTTGTTACTTCGAGCCATTCACCACAAGAAGGAATACCTATACAAATTGCATTAAGAGATATTTTGAAAGTTGGAAGTACAAGAAAAGAAATAAGATTTATGTTGCTTAATAAAGAAATTAGCGTTAATGGAAAAGTAAGAATCAATAAAAAATTCCCAGTTAAAGTATTTGATGTTCTTACATTAAAAAATGCTGGAAAAAGCTATAGATTAGAAATTGCAGGAAAGAAATTAAAATTCGTAGAAGTAAGTGGGAAAGAAGCTAACAAAAAAATAGTAAAAATTGCTGGAAAAGTTTTACTTTCAAAGAATTCATTCCAAATGAATTTAGAAGACGGTACAAATTTTATTGTTAAAGAAACATTTACTACTGGAGGTAGTGCAGTATTAAATTTGAAAGAAAATAAAATTGAAAAAATACTTGAATTAAAAGAAGGAGCAAAAGTATTCATTGTTTCAGGAAAACACTCTGGTAAAGAAGGCAAGGTTAAAGAGATCTTTGCTGATAAAAAAGAATACTTAATTAAATTTGATGAAGGAGAAGCAAAATTACCTTTGAAAGTAGTTTTGGTTGTAGATTAAAATGAAAAATAATATAATGAGAGCACCTAAAATTGAGAAAGTTGTATTAAACGTAGGCGGAGTCGGAGACAAATTAGAAAAAGGAGTCATATTATTACAAAAATTCTCTGGAAAGAAGGCAGTTAAGATTAAGGCAGTTAAGAGAATTCCAACATGGGGAGTTAGACCTGGATTAGAATTAGGTACTAAAGTTACAATAAGAGGCGCTGATGCTGAAGCAATAATAAAAAGAGCACTTCCAGCAATTAATAACACTATCAAAGAAAAACAATTTAGACCAAATACTCTTTCATTCGGTATCCCTGAATATATTGAAATCCCAGGATTAGAATATATTAGAGAAGTAGGTATTATGGGTTTCGAAATGGCAATAACATTTGTAAGAGCAGGAAGAAGAGTTAACTTGAAAAAGGTTAAAAGAGGAAGAACAAGAAGACAAGACGTTACTCCGGAAGAAATAATGAAGCTTATGGAAGACAAATTTAAAACTAAAATATTAAGGAGGATAAAAAACTAAGATGACAGCAAGCGATTGGAGAAAAATAACTAGACAATTGAAAAATAAGCCAGCAGTGTTAAAGAAATTTTTGAAACACAACAAGCCTAAGGATAGAAAGTTTGGAACTTCAATAACTAAATGCGAAAGATGCGGAAGACAAGGAAGCCGTGTTGGCCAATATGGAATCAATCTTTGCAGACAGTGCTTTAGAGAAATGGCTGTTGAATTAGGATTTAAAAAATACTCATAAAATGAAAAACGACATAATATCAGATGCATTGAATACGCTAATGAACGCGAAACGAATTGAAAAGACAGAAGTCAGAATCAATAAAATTTCAAAGTTCTTGGTAAATATATTTGAAATGATGAAAGAACAGAAATATATTGAATTTGAAGTTAAAGATGAAGATGAAAGCAAACCATATATTATCGTAAAGATTTTAAGATTGAATATGTGTAGAGCAATCAAACCAAGATATTCTGTAACAGTAGACAGAGTTGATAAGTATTTGAGAAGATATTTACCTTCTAGAAACTTCGGTACAGTTATTGTTTCAACAAATAAAGGATTGATGACACATGAAGAAGCAGCTAAAAATAAATTAGGAGGAAGCTTAATCGCTTACTATTATTAAAATGAAAAAAAATATTTTATCCGAAGTTATAATTCCGTCTGAAATTCAAGTCACTTTGAACGATTCAATATTTAATATGAAATCAAATGGAAAAGAGATTACTAGAAAGTTTCCTGAAAATCCAAAGGTAGAAGTAAAACTAGAAGGAAACAAGATTGTAATCACATCAAATAAAGCTACAAAGAGAGAGTTGAAATTAATAAATTCAATAATAGCACATTTATATAATATGATTAGCGGAGTAAAAGAAGACTTTGTTTACAAATTAGAAGTTTGTAATGTCCACTTCCCAATGGTTGTGAAAGTAGATGGAGACCTTGTAAAAATTAAAAATTTCCTTGGTGAAAAAATAGATAGACAAGCAAAAATATTACCTAATGTAAAAGTAAAAGTGAGTGGAAATAATATTGAAGTTTCTTCTCCAGATGTAGAGGCTGCAGGACAAACAGCAGCAAGACTTGAAATCGCAACAAAGATTAGAAATAGAGATAGAAGAGTATTTCAAGACGGAATATTTATAACACATAAACCAGATAGGAAAACACAATGAGCATAACAAAAAGAAATAAACCTGCATTTTTAAGACAACACTGGTATAGATATTTAAGATTAGGTAAAAAAGTAAAGTCTAAGAGAAGTTGGAGAGCAGTACATGGTGGAGACAGTAAGATGAGACTTAAAGTAAGAGGTAAACCTGCTAGACCAACAATTGGCTGGGGGGCTGAAAAAGTTAACAAGGGAAAAGTGCAAGGATTTGTCCCAATACTTGTTGAAAATATGACTCAATTGAATGCGGTAGATAAAAAGCAAGCAATCGTTATTGCTAGTATAGGTAAAAAGAAAAGAATGCAATTAATTGCAGAAGCAAACAAAAAAGGAATAAAAATATTAAATAAATATAGAGAAAATAAAAATGCAACTAAATAAGAAAAAAGAACTTGCATCAAAAGTTCTTAAAGTTGGAAAAGATAGAATAATCTTCATGAGTGAATCACTTCCAGAAATAAAGGAAGCAATCACAAGAAGAGATATTTTAGACTTGTTCAATGCAGGAGCAATTCAATTGAAAGATGTTAATGGAAGAAGAAAAGTTATTGTAAGAAAACACAGAAGAAGAGTTGGAAAAATAGAACAAAGAGTTCCAAGAACAAAAACAAAATATGTTGTATTAACAAGAAAATTAAGAGGTACAGCTAGAGGATTAAAAGCAATGAAAAAAGTAACGACTGAACAATATCATGAAATTAGAAAAATGATCAGAGCAAGTAAATTTAAAAGCAGAAGACATCTGTTAGAATCCCTTAAAGAACTATGAGCTTAAAAACAATAAAAAGAAGAAGAATGGAATGTAAGACAGATTACGTACTTAGATTGAATATTTTAAAATCTAAGTTGCAAAGAATTGTTGTTAGAAGAACAAACAAATATTTCATTGCACAAATAGTGGGCTCTGTTGCTGCCCAAGATACTGTTATTTTAGGAGTTACATCAAAAGATTTAATAGAATATGGATGGGATAGTAAAGCAGTAGGAAGCTTGAAATCTATACCTGCTGGTTATTTAACTGGGTATCTTTTGGCAAAGAAAGCTAAAAGTGGAGAATATATTGTTGATCTTGGAATGGCTAAAAATCACAATGGCGGAAGATTGTATTCTGTAATTGCAGGACTTGTTGCGGGCGGATTAAATGTTCATGCTAGCAAAGAAGTTTTCCCGTCTGAAGAAAGATTAATGGGTGAAGGTTTAAAACCAGAAGTAAAGACTATGATTTCAAAAGTAAAAACAAATTTAGGCGGAGCTTTAACTGTTAAAACAGAAAAGAAAGTTGCTAAAAAACCTAAAAAAGCACCGAGCAATGCAGTTCAATCACCTACGGTGAAAGAGGAGAATAAATAATGGTAAAAGAAAAACAAAATGAAGCTAAAGAAGTAGCTGAACAAATGATAAAAATGGTAGATGAAAAAGAAACTCAAAAAGATCAGAAAGAAAAAGCAAGAATAATCGAAGAATTAGAAAAAGCTGAAAGAGCTGGAAAGAAAATAACTGAAGATGCAATAATTGAAGAATCAGTAAGATCACCAGCACAAATTGCATTAGACAAATGGACTCCAAAGACAGAATTAGGAAAATTAGTAAAATCTGGAAAAATAAAAAATATTGATGAAATTTTAGGCCAAGGATTAAAAATCTTAGAACCTGAAATTGTTGATTCTTTATTATTATTGAATACTGAGTTATTAAACACTGGCCAAGCTAAAGGTAAATTTGGTGGTGGAAAAAGAAGAACTTGGAGACAAACTCAAAAGAAAACTGAAGATAAAAACGTTATTACCTTCTCGGTTATGGCAGTAGTTGGCGACGGTAATGGACATGTTGGAGTTGGATTAGCAAGAGCAGCTGAAACACTTCCTGCAAAAGAAAAAGCAATTAGACAAGCAAAATTGAATATTGTAAAAATAAAGAGAGGATGTGCAAGTTACGATTGTTCTTGTGATGAACCACATAGTATTCCTTTCAAAGTGATGGGTAAATGCTCTTCAGTAGAATTACATTTTATGCCAGCACCACAAGGAACTGGATTAGTAGTTGGAAATGAAGTTAAGAAAATAATGAGACTTGCAGGAATCAAAGACCTATATGGAAAGTCATTTGGACAAACAAGCACAACTATAAACGTTGCAAAAGCAGTAATGCAAGCTTTAAATAAGCTAGGAGAATTAAAAGAATAATGGTAATCGCAATAATAAGAATCGCAGGAAGTGTAAATATTAGTAAGGACAATAATGAAACTTTCAATAGACTTAGACTTGGAAAAAAATTAACTTGTACTTTCGTTGATGAAAAAGATGAAGTTAGAATGGGAATGGTTCAAAAATTAGCCCAGGTTATTTCTTTTGGCGAAGTAGACAAAAAACTTATGGATGAAGTTATAGCTAAGAGAGGACAGAAAGATGTTAAAGGAGTTTATAGAGGATTCTGTAGATTACACCCACCGAGAGGCGGATTTAAGAAAGCTACAAATAGAAGCGTACCTAAGGGAATTTTAGGACACAATGAAAATATTGCTAAATTATTGGAGAGAATGTTGTAATGGTAAAAAGATTTAAAAGAAATAAAAGAACTAGAATCCGTGGCGCACGAAGTGTCGGAATGGGTTTCAGAAAGAAGAAGAAAGGTCATGGTAATAAAGGTGGACATGGATGGTCTGGTACAGGTAAGAGAGGAAGCCAGAAACAACAGAAAGCTTTAATGTATGCTCATTCTATGGGTTTTGAAAAATATTTCGGTAAGAGAGGTTTAACATCTGCTTCAACTGGAAAGCCAAGAACAGAACAAATTAATCTTGATGACATAAAAGCAAATTATTTCCAAAAAGAAGGACAGAAGATAGAATTGAAATTACATAAAATCCTTGGAGATGGTGAAGGTTTCAAAGCTGAAATCCATGCTAAGAGCGCAACACAATCTGCAATTGATAAAATGGCAAAAGCAGGCGGAAAAATAATTATCTCTGATAAAGTTAAAACTGAAAGAGTTTCTACTAAGAAAGAAGAAGTTAAAACTGAAGTTAAAGAAAAACCTGTTGAAAAAAAGAAAGCTGTTAAGAAGAAAGTAGAGAAGAAATAAGAAGAGTTCTGATAGAAGATTAAAATGAATGTAAACACCTTATCGCTTAATGATCAAAAATATTTTTGCGGATATAAAGTTGTTAAGGCAGATATGACTTCTCTAGGATTAAGAAAGAATCCGAATGTTATGAAATTTGAATTAGATAGGTGGATTTACCTGCCTGAAGAAAGAGTAGTTGAAGGAATTTCAGACTTTGGAGGGATTTGGTTAGCCAGAACTCCGGGGAGAGCAAGAGCATATCAAAAATATATGCAAAAAAAATATGAAGTCGAGACAAAGGTATTTCTTTCATTAATTGATAGAATATTATTTGCGAATCAAGATAGAATAAAAACAAATGGAATACGCCTTTTAGAAGAGTTGTATCTGTAAGTACTCTTACAAACTCAACGAGTAATCTTTATAAACTTGCGATATTAATAAAAAAAGATGGCAGTAGAAAAAACAGTCAATGTTGAATTTACGCGACAATTTTGGGGACATTTAGAGAGGATGGCTGTAAAAGAAAAAGGCGATGCAACAAGAATTTTACAAAAGGCAGTTGGATTGTATGAAGTTGTTTCATCTAAAGGAAAAGATGCTGTAATCCATGTAGAATATCCTGGCGGTTCAAAAAAAACCTACTATCTTAATCAATTGGGATAAATTATCTAGTTTTTATTTCGGATTGACTTACCCAACGATAACCTCTTGTTCTTTTTTTGTGCCAATTTTTATGTTTAATTTCTTTTATGATTGGCTCTTCATAATCGCATAACGGGCCTTGATAACCTTTTGGTCTAGCATAAAGTACATCCCCGACTCTTTCTGGAGCATAGTTTGCAAAACCTCTTCTATATGTGTAATCATGCTCAGGTGCTGCAGGACACCATCTTAAGTTTGTAAAATCTTTTGCAATTAATTCTTCTATCTCTGAACGATTCAGTCTCCAAATTTTCAGTTTCATAAAAGTAGCTCGCCTCAACAGTATAAAAAGGTTAGGAATATCTATCGTCGTATTTTCAACAAAATAAACATTTATAAACTAAATTTTTCTAGGTAAAACATGGCTTTAAGTGATATACTGCACAATTTACCGGAAGTAAAAAAACCAGAGGAAAAAAAGGTTTCTTTTAATGTAAAATTAAAGTGGACTGGAATTATCCTTCTTTCTTTTTTTGTATTAGCAAATATACCTCTTTATGGGCTTGCATCTTCAGCCCTTTCTAGATTTGAATATTTAGCAATCCTTATGGGAACAGACTTTGGTTCTATTATTTCATTAGGTATTGGCCCTATTGTTTTAGCATCCTTGATTTTACAATTGCTGGCAGGAGCACAAATTATTAATCTTAATACGAAAACGCCTGAAGGAAAAAAACAATTTCAAGCAATGCAGAAATTATTGACTTTTGTGTTTATTCTTTTTGAAGCGATTGTTTATGTTTTAATGAGAGGATTAGAGGCCAAACCCGGATTTGAATTTTTAGTTATACTTCAATTGTGTTTAGGCGGTATTTTAATTTTATTTATGGATGATGTAATTCAAAAATGGGGCTTTGGTTCAGGTATTTCATTATTCATTGCTGCAGGTATTGGTTGGAGATTATTTTCACAATTATTCCAATTCATAAATCCAGCAGGAGTATTTGAAGCAACAGGTAAAGTTTTAGTTTTATTTACTTCAATTATTAATGGAGACTTGCAAGGGTTTTCATTAGCCTTATTCTCAATAGTAGTTACTGCTGCATTATTTTTAATTGTTGTATGGGCACAATCATTGAAAGCAGAAATCCCATTATCATTCGATAGATTAAGAGGACAAGGAGTTAGATGGCCACTACAATTCTTCTATACCGGTGTTTTACCAGTTATCTTAGTTTCAGCTCTTGCAGCTAATTTACAATTAATTGCATCATTATTCCAAAATTGGTTGGGACATGCAACATGGTTGGGAGGGTTTTCAAATGGAACACCGATCTCAGGTTTAGCATTTTGGATACATTCATCTCCGATATTACAATATATTATCCAAGGAAGTTTTAGATGGATTTATGCCTTACAAGCAGTAGGCCATGTTTTATTCTACACATGCTTTTCAGTACTATTTGCGTATTTCTGGATGAAAACATCTGGACAAGATGCATCTAACCAAGCAAAGAATATTATTAACTCTGGATTAAGTATGCCTGGATTTAGAAAAGACGAAAGAGTTTTAGAATCAATATTAAGTAGATATATTTTAGCTTTAACAATAATGGGCGGCGCAGCAATCGGTTTACTTGCTTCAGTAGCTAACTTATTAGGTGCAATGGTTGGCGGTACAGCAATCTTATTAGCAGTTATGATCTTATATCAATTATATCAAAACATTGCTCAGCAGCACGCTGTTGACATGAACCCTGCGTTCAGAGGAATGTTTGGAGTATAATGGTAAGTTTAACACTACTAGCAACTAATTATCCAGCTTATTCTTTAATAGCATTATCTGTTATTGTAACCTTGATTTCTACATTAGTAACCAAGTGGATGACAAATCAAGCACATCTTAGAAGTTTAAAGGAAAGGCAGAAACAAATTCAAAAAGATTTAAAGAACTGCAAACCTGGAGAAAAAATATTTGAAGAGTTACAAGCAGAAATGATTCAAATTTCTATGACTATGATGAAATCCTCCTTTAAACCATTATTGATTACATTTATACCTTTCTTATTACTCTTAAGTTGGATTAGAAAGGTTTATCCGCCAGTATTACCCAACTGGCTATGGTATTATTTTATTGCATCTATTGTTTCTAGTTTGATTTATAGAAAAGTTTTCAAGATGGCTTAAATAAAAAATTACTTGCTTAAATTATCTTTAGTTTTCTTTGCTTTCTTAACAAAGCTTTTATAGTCGAGAATTCCCAATTCAGAAATAACGCCAGTTATATATTTTTTATTCGTGAAATCAAATGCCGGATTTACAATTGTAATTCTTTTATTTCTTTCATCCCAAACTTCTCTCCCAGAACGAGATTCAATTTTTACTTTGTGTGCATATTTCAATGAAACCCCGCAAGAGTAAGCAGGAATTTTATAGTCCTGTGCAACCCTACATAGTAGCTGAGTACCTATTTTATTTACTACTCCTTTTTTTACATAGGCATCTACACCAAATAAGAATACTTCGCATTTTTTAAGAGCAGCTTCTGCGGCTAGGTCTGGAAAAACAACTACATTGATTCCATATTTTGAAAGTTCTTCTGCAGTTTTTCTTCCTTGTAAGAGAGGCTCCACTTCCAAAGTATAAACAGTAAAATTTACTTTTCTAAACTTTTTTGCATACTTTAGTATATCCATTACTGTTGAAGAATGGCAATGAGAAAAAACATTCATATCCTCTTTAATAAGCCTTGAACCAATATAAGCAATTTTACCTCTTGAATCTCCAATGTATTTTGTTAACTTATTTGCTTTGTTGCTTGGATTCCTAGAATTTGAAATAATTTCTATAGAATTCTGAAGAAGAGGTTCTGTTGGACGAGCATTTGCAATTTTATAAAGAATTTTTTTGTCATCGGTGAGTATTGCTGCTTTTATTCCATTTATAGCAATATTATTTGCGCCTTGAATTTTTACATCTTTAATATCTTGAATTGTCTTTTCAATTAACCCTGACCTCTTTTCCTCTCTTTTCATAATCTGAATTAGTTTCGGGATTATAAAAATGTTTCCCCAAGATTTATAAGTCTAGATTGATAACTTTTAATATGTTAGAGATGATTATGAAGCCAAAAAGAGCTGAAAGAAGACCTTGGGAAATGTTTTTTGTCGGGCTTGTTTATTCTGCACTGTCATTGCTATTAGTGAGTTTTGTTTTTTCTGCAGATACTGTACTGTCTAAGTATAGCGGAATCTTACTAGTAATGTTTACGGTTATTGCTTGCTTACCTTTTATGTATTATTTAATTAAGCTAGAAGAAGGAAAAGATCTGGAAATTAATGATCAAGGAAATTTAGTCAAAGAACATTGGAAAGCACTTAGTGCATTAATGTGGTTATTTTTTGGTTTTATAGTTGGTTTTTCACTAGGATATGTTATTTTACCTAGCCATACGGCTAATAATTTTAATGCGCAGATAGAAGTTTTCTGTTCTATAAATAGTCCTCAGAATTATAATAACTGTTTGGAGGAAAATGGGATTATTACTGGGAAAGCTACTGGCTCCGGAATTGCATTGAGCATATTTGCAAATAATGTTTCTGTTCTAATTTTTGTTTTGATATTTTCCCTGGCCTTCGGTGCGGGAGCTATTTTTATTTTAGTATGGAATGCTTCGGTAATTGCTGCTGCAATAGGTATGTTTGCTAAAAGTGAAATTACTGGTCTTCCACTGGGAATTATTAGATATATGATACATGGTCTTCCAGAAATTGCAGCTTATTTCATTGCAGCTTTAGGTGGTGGAATTGTTTCTGTTGCAATGATAAGAAAAGATTTAGATACTGATAGAAAATGGAATATACTTCAAGATGCAATTGTTTTGATTGTAATTGCCCTTTTAATATTACTAGTTTCTGCAGTTATAGAAGTTTATTTCACACCTGCAATCATGGGTTTGTTTTAACTAGAGTATAAAAAATCTTTTAAAGCCCTGTTTAATATATTTCTTATGACAACATATAGATGTAACTATTGCGGTTACAAAACACAGAAAGATGTTAAGCCTGCAAATTGCAACTATTGCAGTAAGAAAGGCGGAATGGCAGAAATTGCAAATGCTGAGAAACTTCTTGAAGAACTATAAATTTAAAAGTGTTAGTTTACTAAAAAGAAGATGATAGAGCAATTAGTATTTACTGCGATTATAGTAAGTTTCATAGTAACTTTTTTCGGATTGAAGAGTTGGATTGTTAAATGTCGAAAGGTAAATCTTCTTTGGGAAGATATGAATAAATTCGGTAAACCTAAAAATGTTGCGGGTTCTGGTGGAATTGTTGTTTTGATAGGATTCTTATTTGGAGCTTTATTATATGTTGCAATTAGGACTTTTTTAACTCAGAGACTAGATATTGTTACTTTGAATATATTTTCTTTACTTACAGTTATAACTATTGCAGGAATTACCGGATTAGTTGATGATTTTTTAGGATGGCATCACGGAGGATTATCTGCTAAGGTAAGAATTGGTCTAGCTTTTGCAGCTGCAATACCTTTGATTGTTATTAATGCAGGAGATAGTGCTATAAGTGTTCCTTTTTTTGGAAGTGTTAATTTGGGTTGGTTTTATCCTTTACTTTTAATTCCTTTAGCAATTGCTGCAACAACCACGGTTTATAACTTTCTTGCAGGATTTAATGGACTAGAGGCAGGACTTGGCGTTTTAGTTATTGGATTTTTAAGTTATGTTTCATATGTTACTGGCTCTGCATGGTTGGCATTGATAGGATTATGTATGGTTGCATCTTTACTTGCCTTTTGGATACTTAATAAAACTCCGGCTAAAGTATTTCCAGGAGATGTACTAACTTATTCTGTTGGCGCCTTAATTGGAACAATGGCCATTTTGGGTAATTTTGAAAAAGTTGCTGTTGTTGTCTTTATTCCATTCATAATTGAGATGGTTTTGAAAGTTCGTGGTGGAATGAAACCTCCTAGAAAACAATCTTTCGGAATTCCTCAAAAAGATGGAAGTTTAAAGTTACCTTATGATAAAATATATGGATTGACACACTTTTCGATTTTAGTCTTATCTAAATTTAAGAAGAAAGTTTATGAAAATGACGTTGTTTATTTCATCTATTTGATACAGTTCATCTTTATAATTCTTGGACTTTTGATGTTATAAGAAGGTTTTTAAAAGATATTTTCTGAGTATAGAGATGGCTAAAAAGGGAAAAAATGAGATTTTTGATTTTGCTAAGAATATTATAACTAATAAAAAATTTCAGATTGCTTTGACTATTCTTTTGTTTTTGATTATTCTTATTAATTCTACCTACTTAAGATTAGGAAATTTAGATAAACTTATTGATCCCACTAGTGGAAAATATTTACCTTCTGACCCTGATGCTTGTTATGAATTAAGAGTTGCGCAAACTCTGGTTGATAGAGGAAATATAGATGGAATAGATACGATGAGAAATCCGGGTTTGAATCTTTCATTTGCTCCGGAAATGCTTCCTAAAATTTTAGCTTTTTCCTATAAAACACTTCATTTTTTTGGTTCTGAGATTACATTAGATAAAGTAGATGTTTTATATCCGGTTGTTGCTTTCGCATTCGGATTAATAATTTTTTTTCTTCTTTGCTGGTATTTGTCAAGATCTAAATTTGCAGCAGTTATTGCTAGCACATTACTGGCTTATTCACCTTCTTACTTAAGTAGAAATAGTGCGGGAATTTCAAGCCACGAAGCATTAGGTATGCCTTTTATGTTTTTGGCAATGTTAATCTTTGTAATTTCATTAGGTAGATTTGAGAAGAATTGGAAACAGACTGCATTATGGGGAGTATTGAGCGGATTTGCATTTTCTTTATCCTTTTGGTCTTGGATAGGTGCATCTAATTTTGTTTTAATGATTATGGCTATTGGATCAGTTATCTATTTCTTATTTGGAATAGAAGACCAAGACACAAATAAAAAACTTAGATTTTTTGGATTCACTTCTTTATGGGTTCTAACTTCTATATTATTAATGCCCCTGCTAGGATATTCATTTTCTGCAATGTATGGCAAGTTTTTGAGTAATTACGGGATTGTTGTCCCATTAGTTCTAGCTCTTTCAATAGTTGATTCACTTATATTAAAATATAAAAAGAAAATTAGTTTTGCAAAATCTAAGTGGAGACTTATTTATTCTGCATTAATTACTGTGGTCTTAGGAGTAATAGGTTTGTTATTATTGGGCAAAAACCCAATAGAGATGCTAAATGCAGTCTATATACAGGTTTTATTTCCTATGGGTCTTGGAAGAGTAGGTTTAACTGTTGCATATTATGCACAGCCATATATTTCTGATTTGATAGCTCAGTATACTCCTGCAATATTTTGGTTGTTTGTCCTGGGAATGATTTTTATTGGAGTTGAGATATCCAAATCCATAAGCTCCTTAAAGCACAAAATGGGATTTATTTTATCTTGGATAATTGCTATTTTGGGAATGATGTTTAGCAGAACTTCTTCAACTAGTTTATTTAATGGCACTAATTTTCTAAGCCAAGTAACTTACCTCCTTTCATTCAGCATATTTGTAGTCTACTTTGCATGGCTTTATTTTAATGATAAATTTAAAATATCTGCAATAAATGCAGTGTTATTTTCTTGGATGTTTGTTATGCTTTTAGCTACAAGATCTGCTGTAAGAGTCATCTTTGTAATATATGTTTTTGTAGCATTTGCAGTGGCTTATGCAATAATAAAATTATATGAATATGCTAGAACAATAAAAGACCCTACTGCTAAAGCAATTCTTTATTTGGGAAGCGCTCTTTCTCTTCTTTTGGTTATAGTTCTTTTGATAGGTAATCCTTTTAATTCTGCAAGCTATGGAAATTATGAAATAACAAAGTATAGTGCTGCAAATATGGGCTCCATTGCTGGTGAACAATGGCAATTAATGATGGGCTGGGCAAGAAATAATACTCCGGAAGATAGCGTATTTTTACACTGGTGGGATTATGGTTATCAAATCCAATTAATGGCTAATAGGACTACGGTTTTAGATGGTGGGAATTCAAATGTATTTTGGAATTATATGATGGGGAGATATGTATTAACTACTCCAAACCCCAATACTGCTTTGAGTTTTATGAAAACACATGAAGTCTCTTATTTAATAATTGATCCTACTGATTTAGGAAAATACGGAGCATATTCAAAAATAGGCGGAGATAATAACCAAGATAGATATTCTGCTCCTCAACAAGTAGTTTCTGACTCTAAGCAAACTACAGAAACTGCTAAAGGAATAAAGAAAGTATATATTGGAAGCACTTTTGTTGATGAAGACATAAATTATAATGGAACATTTTTACCAGGACCTATATATAATGAATATGAATTGCCAACTTACAAGTCTTATTTCTTGGGAATGATAATGGAATATACTTCTAAAAATAACTCTGTAGAACTTACACAGCCAATAGGAGTATTTATGTACAATAACAAACAATATCAGTTGCCAATAAGATATGTTTATTTTGAAGGCAAGATAATTGATTTTAAGCAAGGAATTAATTCCACCTTTAGAATTGTTCCATCTTTAACTCAAAATGCAAATGGAGGCATTAGTATTGATAATTTAGGGGCAGGATTATACTTATCTGAAAGAGTTCAAGAAGGATTGTTTGCTAGATTATATTTAATGAATGATGTTTACAAGCAATACCCTACAATAAAAGTAGCTCATACTGAGGACGATTATGTTGTAAAAGCATTGAAACAACAAGGAGCAGATTTAGGAGAAATTATATATTTTGAAGGAATAAGGCTTCCATTGAAAGCTTGGAAGATAGAATATCCTAGCAATATATTAGTTAAAGAAGAGTTTATGGCTCAATCCGGAGAGTATGGAGCATTCGATAATCTTAAGTTAACTGTCTAAAATGGAAAATTTGAACAAATATAAAATTGCTTTTGTGATAGGTACACGTGCGGAACTTATTAAAACTTTTCCTGTGATGCTTGAACTTCAGAGTAGAAAAACACCTTACTATTTTATCCATACTGGGCAGCACTCCTTAGGAGATTTATGTGATAAATTTAGAGTAAAAAAACCTGACGCAGTTTTAACCGAAGAACCTAAAACAAGCTCTAAGTTTAATACTCGAAAATTAAAAGCAATTGCTTGGAATCTTTTAATAGTGTTTAAAATAAGAAAGGAACTAAGAAAATTAAAAAATTTAAAATATGTTTTATATCATGGAGACACTATGACTACTCTTTCTGCAGCAGTAGGTTCTTCTAGACTATTTAATCTTGGTAAAAAGTATTTAAATGTTCACTTAGAAGGAGGATTGCGAAGTGAAACCCTTAGAGAACCTTTCCCAGAAGAGATTTCTAGAAAAGTTGCAGATTATTTTTCTGATGTAATTCTAGCAGTATCTCCTCGTGCAATGAATAATGTTAAAGGATATACTAAAAAGAAAATTATTTTAACAGGAAATAGTGTAATAGATTCGATACACTCTGCACTTGAAATTGCACATAAAAATAAAGTTAAAGTTATTTCCGACGATAAATTTGCATTAATTACAGTACATAGGCATGAAAACATTAATAGTAAAAAAAGAATGCAAAAGATTATTGAAATTATGGAAGACTTGCCAATAAAAGAGTATTTTATGATTCATGATAATACCAAGAAACAATTAGAGAAATTTGGATTGCTAGAAAGGTTAAAGAAAAATAAGAAAGTCATATTAACAGAACCTAAAGATTATGTTTATTTTGTTTATCAGATGTCTAAATGTGATTTGATTATATGTGATGGGGGGAGTATGCAAGAAGAAAGTTTAGTTTTCCATAAACCATGCATAATACTTAGAAATGCAACAGAAAGACAAGAAGGATTAGATAGTAATTTTCAATTTTTAAGTAAACTTGATGTTAAAAAAACTAAGGAAAAAATAAAAGAATATTTATCTAAAGATTTTAAAATAAAAAAATTTAGAAACCCATATGGAAATAAAGGAGTTAGTAAAAAAGTTGTCGAGGTATTAAAATGAAAAAAAATTCCTATGAAACTGCAATAGTTATTCTAAATTGGAATGGAGGAAATATGACTCGAGAGTGTGTTTCTACAATAAAAAAATATGTTAAAGAATCATATAAGATAATAATCGTAGACAATTGTTCTACTGATAATTCTCTTGAAGGGCTAGATGAAGGAAAAGATTTGAAAATAATAAAAAATAAAACAAACGAAGGTTTTGTAAATGGTAATAATATTGGAATGAAATTTGCACTTAATGAGAATCCTTCTCTTAAATATTTAGTATTATTAAACAACGATACGCTCGTTACTCTAGGCTGGCTAAAAAATATGATCCGTTGTGCAAAAAGTAATAAAAGATATGGTGTAGTGGGAGCTAAACAATTTACTTTTGATAAAAAACCAGCAATATCTGCTGGAAATATGACTTTTTTTGGAGTAAAATATATTTGGAATAAAAAAATCACAGAAGTTGATTGGGTTTCAGGAGCTTGTTTTTTAATAAAAAAGGAAGTTGTTGAAAAAATAGGCTACTTAAATATGTTGTATCAACCCATTTATTATGAAGAGACCGATTTTGAGTTAAGAACTAGAAAAGCAGGATTTAAAGTAGTCTATTGTCCTAAGAGCATCTTTTATCATAAAGGGGGAAGTGATACTAGCATCAACCCAGCTAAATTTTCTTTGATTTTTTATAGAAATAGATTCATCTTCTTTTATAGAAATAAACCTTTATATTTATTTTCCAGAATCCCGGTTGATATTTTTAGAGCATTAAAAAATAAAAGTTTAAAATTATTAATCTCTGCATATATCCAAGGAATTAAGAGAATATATGAATTTAAGAACGTTTAGCCCAACTAGGTGGTAAATTCTCTATTATTTCTATGTTATCAAACTCTTTAGATTTTTTTGAACCGACTTTTTTAGCCCAGTCTGCTTGCTTCTTTAAACCCTCAGATAAACTTATTGAGGGAGAATAATTAAACACTTTTTGGACTTTTTCATGTGAAGAGTATGCATTTACTACTTCGTTTCTAGGTGGCAAATGAGTAATTGGATAATTTTCATTTACACCCATTGCAACACATACCTCCCTTGCTAGTTCATTTACAGTATAAGGAATATCTGCACCGATATTGAAAACTTGATTATAAGCTTCTTTTGTATTTACGGAGTTTGCAATTATAGGAGCAACATCACCAATATACGAAAAGGCCCTTTTCTGAGTTCCATCACCAAAAATAGAGAGAGGCAAACCCTGCATGATTTGATTCATAAATATACCCACTACATTTCGATATTTATCTCCAATGTTTTGATTTTCACCATAGACATTATGAGGTCTAAAAATAATATAGTTTAATCCAAATATTTCTCTAGCACATTTTAAATCTAACTCCACTGCAAACTTTGAAACACCATAAGGATCTTCAGGCATAGGGATAGTTCCTTCTGTCATTGGAACCTGATTTTTACCATATACTGCAATGGATGAAGTAAAAACGAAGCATTTAATTTTGTTCTTTACTGATTCATTAATTAAATTTATACTACCCACTAAATTATTTTCATAGTTAAATTTTCTTATAAAATGACTTAGTCCTTCTGCAGCGTAAGCAGCTAGATGAAAAACATAGTCTATTTTATTTTCAGAAAATATTTTTTCTACTAACGTAGTGTCATTAATAGACCCCTCCACAAACATTGCTCCTGTCGGGATATTCTCCTTGAACCCCCCACTTAAATCATCTAAAATTATTACTGTATGTCCTTTATTTAGTAATTCACTTACTACATGACTGCCAATAAATCCTGCACCTCCCGTAACTAATGATATAGCCATAATAACTTACAGGACGGAGTATTTTTAAATATATGCCAAAGATTAAAAACTAATAAAAATTAAGTTTATCAAATGAAACCCACTAAAATATATCTCCAATACCCTTGGAAATTTCCAGATAGTCCATATTATAAATACTTAATTAAATCACCTCCAAAAGGCATTGAATATCTAAATGTTGAGAATCAGAAAGGAGTTATAACATCTAAAAGATTTTTTTGGTTTTCTAATTTTTTAAAAAGGAATATTAGAAGAACTACTACTTTACTCAACTTATCAATACCGAATGCACATTTAAGCCCTAAGGGAAATTATGACTTAATCCATTGTGCCCATTGCCTTAGTAAGAATACAAATAAACCATGGGTTGCCGATATTGAAAGTGTATGGAGCATGTGGATTTCTGGAATGAGCACAAAAACAGGAAAAGGAGACGTAGAAAAAATAATTATGAATCCAAATTGCAAGAAAATAATGCCTTGGACCAAAAATACAAAAAAAGAGATCCTAAACTTTTACCCTCAATTAAACAATAAAATAGAAGTTGTTTATCCTGCAGTTCCAGAGATTAAAAATCTTAGAAAAAAAAATAACAAAAAATTAAAAATTATATTTGTTGCAAGGTATTTTGATATTAAAGGTGGAAGAATGGCTTTAGAAGTTTTGGATAGGCTTACGAAGGAGTATAAAATTGAAGGAATTGTTGTTTCTGATGTTCCGCAAGATTTAAAGGACACATATAGAAAATTGAATATTATGCCTTTGATGCAGCAAGAAAAATTATTTGATTTAATGTCAAGTTCAGACTTATTCCTTTACCCGAGTGCAGTAGATACTTTTGGATTTTCTTTGCTAGAGGCAATGGCTTTTGGACTTCCAATTATTACAATAAATACAAAATATACGAAGTCAAGACCCGAGATAGTTCAAAATGGAAGAATGGGTTTAATTTTTGATGTTGAAGAAGAAGTAAACTATGGGAAAATAACTTCTGTTGAAGAAAACATAATTGAGAAGCTTGTACAAAATGCAGAAAAGTTGATATTGAACAGAAAACTAAGAGAAAGAATGTCTAAAAACTGTTTAGAAGAAATTAAAAATGGTAAATTCTCTATAAAAGAAAGAAATAGGAAATTAAAAAAAATTTATGAGGAAGTAATAAAATGAAGGTAAGTCTTATTTGTCCAGCACATAATGAAGAAGAAAATCTTCAAGTACTATTTGATTCTATCTTAGAACAAACTAAAAAACCTGATGAAATAATATTTATAGAAGATAATTCTACGGATAATACTTTTTATGTATTAAAGAAATTTCAAAAACAAACCAAGAATGTAAAAATAATTAAGGTGCACAATAAAAATATATCTAAAAATAGAAATTTAGCTATTAAAGAAAGCAAAAATGAGATTATTATTTGTGTTGATGCAGGATGTAAATTAAGCAAAAATTATATTAAGGCAATTTCTAACCCCTTTAAAAATAAAAAAGTCTGTTTTGTTGGAGGAATAAGTAAGTTAATTCCCAAAAACCTTTTCGATGAATGTTTTGCCTCTTTTGTTTTTAAAGAAAAGATTAGTAATAATTACCTACCCAAAGGACATGTTATGGCTTTTAGAAAAGCCTTATGGAGTAAGATAGGTGGATTTCCAGAACATCTTGCACTAGGTGCAGAAGATACAGTATTCGGTAAAAAAGCAGTTAATTCTGGCTGTAAACCCTTAATTGTTGAAGAGGCTATAGTTTATTGGGAAACTAGGCCTAATTTATTTATAATCTTTAAACAATT
>CAYYKU010000005.1:0-29562 GCA_964440825.1 Candidatus Woesearchaeota archaeon | reverse complement strand
AGGATGGAATACAAATGAAGAAACAAATTATTCTCTAACTTTACAGAATTTGAGTAATTCAAGTTTTTCTGAAAACCATACTTTAATCATTTCAGGATTAAGTGCTTCAACTACATATAATTACAATTTAACTTACTGCGATAGAGCAAGTAATTGTAATTTGAATGAAAGAAGTTTTAGAACATCGGATGTACCAATAGTAAGATCTTCTGGCGGAGGTGGTGGCGGAGGAGGAAGTACGCCCATTAAACTAACTGAGTCTCAACTCTCACAAGGATATAATAAAAAATATTCTACTGGTGATAAAGTATCTTTTACTTCTGGAGGACAAAATCATTCTTTGCAACTAAATAAAATTATTAATAATTCAGCAAATATTACAATAAGAAGTGAGCCAATTAATTTAATTATGCAATCTGGCGAAGAGAAAAAGATAAATTTGAGCTCTTCAGAATACTATGACTTCTATATTAAAGTGGAAAATTTAACTAAATATAATGCAAATATAACAATAAAAAGCATAGCAGAATTAATCAACCCCCGCAACTTGATTAAATATGAAAATGAAACTTTGAATGAGACTGAAAATAAAGGAAAGAGATATGATATTTTTGAAGATACAGAAACTCAAACAAGAAGTGTTTTACCTCTTTATGCGACAGTACTTTTACTTTTTATAAGTGCAGTCTATTTTTTATTAAAAAGACTATTTTTAAATAAAGACAAAGATACAAAAAATAAAAAGAAGTAGGTTTTTATAGTTTAAAGTTATTATATAAATATGAAACAAAAAAAATTAAAACTTATGCCTTCTGCAAGAGAAAATAGAAGGTATTTCTATATGAATTCAGATGAAAAATCTAAAATAGAAAAAGCAATTTTAGATTATATTGGTATTTTAGGATTTTCAAAGTCGGCTTTTATGTTTGTTGAAACCCCTAATGGAAAGTTAATTGGAAGTTGCTTAAGAGAGAGTTTGGAAGATGTTCGAGCGTCTCTTGCTTTTACGCGAATAAAAATACAGAAGGTTTCTGGAACAATAGCTGGACTAACCAGGTAAAGGTCGCTTCGCTTCCATATAACCGGCGGTTAAACAGTGTAACCAAAACTTTAAAAACAAAGCAGGTGACCAGATACTATGGAAGATATGCAACATCAAGTTATGGGATATGATCGAGCTGCGCAAACATTTTCGCCAGATGGACATATTTTACAAGTAGAGTATGCTGAAAAAACAATTAGACTTGGAAGTGCAAGTATAGGTCTTGTTTGTAAAGATGGAGTAATTATTGTTTCTGATAGAAGACAAAAGGATAAGTTAGTAGTTGAAAGTTCTGCAAATAAAATTTTAGAAATAGATGAACACATTATGGCTGTAGCTGCAGGAATTGTTTCTGACTCGAGAGTGTTAATCGACAAAGCGAGAGTTATCGCACAGCAGCATAGAGTTACTTATGATAGTGAAGTTAACACAGAGTCAATTGTTAAGGACATTGCAGACATTAAGCAACAGTTTACACAATATGGAGGAGCAAGACCTTTTGGAGTATCACTTTTAATCGCAGGATATAATGGTTCTCCGAAACTTTATTCAACAGATGTTTCTGGAAATTATTTAGAATATAAAGCAACTGCAATCGGCGAAAATGATGAAAAAATAAAAGAAAAACTAAGACATGAATACAAACAAGATTTAACTTGTGAAGAAGGAGTTAAATTGGCATTAAAAATATTTAAAGAAATCCAAGATGAGAATTTCGACAAAGCAAGATTTGACGTAGGAATTATTAAAAAAGAAAAAAGAATAATAAGACACAAAGGTAATGATTTCTAAAAATGAGCGATTATTATTTGGCAGTAACTGACGGAAGACAAATTTATATTGAAGTTTATGGAAGAAGAAAGATTTCTGAAGCGAAAAACTTTTTAAGATTCATGGCAGAAGCAGGCAAACAGGATAAATTTACAAAAATAACTAGAGGAGATTATAACCTTGGATGCGCGATGAGTGGACTTCCGCTACTTGGAAAAAATATTGAAGTTATTTTAGTAGCATAAAGATTATAAACTATCCATTATTAATATTAAAATGACACAGACTGAAGCAAGAGTTACAAAAAAAGGGAAAAAGTATGAAATTCTAGTTGATTTAGAAGAAGCTTTGAAGATTAGAGATGGAAAGAGCACAAATATTGGTACTGCTGTTTTAACTGGCGCGGTTTTTCACAATCTAAAATCTGGAGAACAGGTTTCAGTTGATGATTTAGAAATTGATTTTGGAACTTCTAACTTCGAAGAAGTATGCACAAGAATCATTACGCATGGTGAAATTGTTTTACCTACAGAATATTTAAAAAAAATGCAAGACGGAAAATACAAACAAGTTGTAGATTTCTTATCTAAGAATGCAATTTCCCCACAAGGATTACCTTATACTCCCGATAGGATTATGTCTGCCTTAAAAGAAGCAAATGTTCATGTGAAAAATGAGGCAATGGATAAGCAGATTTCAGGAATTATTGAGCAAATACAGAGAATACTCCCTATGAAAATTGAGGTGAAAAAAGTAAGAATAACCATTCCAGCACAATATACTGGGAAAGCATATGGTGTTGTTTCAGATTACAAACAAGAAGAAGAATGGATGTCTAATGGAGATCTAAGAATTATTGTTGGAGTCCCAGCAGGTTTAATTATGGATTTCTTTGATAAGCTGAACGGTGTTACGCACGGTGCTGCTTTAACTGAAAATATAAATTGATTCTAGTAATCTTGCTTAAATTCTGAAAAGTGACCTATCGGCTAAAGAAGTAGCCTATCGGCTAAAGATTTAAAAGAAAGAATACCTTCGAAGATTAATGAGCATTAGCGGATTGACAAAAAAAGAGGCAGAGAATAATCTAAGTAAGTATGGTGTCAATGAAATAAAAGATGTTTCTAAAAAATCTCCTTTTAAAATTTTACTTAGACAAATAAAAAATAATTTTATTTTCTACCTATTGTTCCTAGCTATGATTGTTTCTTTTTTTGTTGGTAAAACAACTACTGCGTATGTAATATTCTTTGTTATTATCATTACTATTGGTACTGGATTCTTTCAAGAATATCGGGCAGAAAAAGCAGTACAGGCATTAAAGAATATGATAATGCCTATCTCTATTGTTATTAGAGACGGAAAAGAACAAGAAATACCTTCCAGAGAAATTGTTCCAGGAGATGTTCTTGTTTTAAGAAGCGGAGAAAAAATTCCAGCAGATTGTTTAATTATTGAAGAAAGCGAATTAATTGTAAATGAATCCTCTTTAACAGGAGAGTCAAAGGAAATAAGAAAAATTGTTACAAAATTAACAAACTATAAAGAAGAAAATATGGTTTTTATGGGAACATTTGTTCTTAAGGGAAGATGTATTGCGAAAGTATTGCACACGGGGATGAATGCACGTTTTGGAAAAATATCTGAGATGATTTCTTCTGCTGAAAAGGAATTGCCATTACAGGAAAAACTAAATAAAATCTCAAAATATATGGCTTTCGTTGCAATTTTCTTTTCTGTTATTACAGGATTATTTATGATACTCTCAAATCCTGCTGGAGAAGGAATATATGTTGAGGCACTAATCCTAATGATTGCCCTTTCTGTTTCTGCGTTCCCAGAAGGATTGCCAGTAGTACTAATTACTTGCCTTTCTTATGGTGCGCACAAAATGGCAAAAAATAATGCTATAGTAAATAGACTTTCAGTTATTGAAAGCCTTGGAGAAACAACGGTTATTTGCACTGATAAAACTGGAACAATAACTCGAGGAGAAATGACTGTAAATAAAGTGTATTCTGGCGGATATATGTTTGAAGTTAGTGGTGCAGGATATAATGCCGAGGGTTTTATTAGCTTAAATTCAAAAAAAATTATTTTAGAAAAATACAAAACCCTAAATCTTCTTTTGCAATCTGCGGTTATCTGCAATGATGCAAGTATCCAAAGAACAGGAGAAGATATGCAATTCAAGACTATTGGTTCGCCAACAGAATCTGCAATGCTTGTTCTTGCAAGCAAAGCAGAATTATATAAGGATGATATAGAATTTTCAAGAATTGTTGAAATCCCCTTCGATTCCTCTACAAAAATAATGGCTACTCTAAATAAAATGAATGGGGAAAAAGTCGTTTTTGCTAAAGGAGCGCCAGAATTTCTTTTGAAAAAATGTAAATTCATACAAAAAGATAATGGCGTTTTTAGATTAACAGAAAGAGAAAGAAAAGATATTTTAGAAATAAATAAAAGAATGTCTTCCTCGGCGCTTCGAACTATTGCTTTTGCCTACAAATATTCAAAAACAGACAGAAAATCTTCTTTAATTGAAGATTTAATTTTTACAGGATTCACAGGCATACGTGATCCTCCTAGAGCGGAAGTTAAGGAAGCGATAAGAGTGTGTCACGGGGCCGGAATAAAGGTTAAGATGATTACGGGAGACAATATGGAAACAGCCATTGCAATTGCAAATGAAGTAGGATTGCACGGAGAGAGTATGACTGGAGAAGACCTAGATAATTTATCCGATGAGGAACTTTCTGATATTGTTAGTGGAACAGTTATATTTGCAAGAGTGAGACCGGACCACAAACTAAGAATTGTTAAAGCACTTAAATCAATTGGTGAAATTGTAACAATGACTGGAGATGGAGTTAATGATGCTCCTGCACTCAAAGAAGCACATATTGGAGTTGCGATGGGATTATACGGTACTGACGTCTCTAGGAGCGTATCCGACCTCACTCTAAAGGATGATAACTTTGCAACGATTGTTTCGGCAATAAGAGAAGGAAGAGGGATCTTTAATAATATAAGAAAATTTACAGGATATATCCTATCTTGTAATTATGCCGAGCTATCTATTCTTTTTATGGGGGTTTTACTATCTCCTATTTTTGGATGGCAAATACCTTTGATTTTGGCTATTCAAATATTATTTATGAATCTCGTAACTGATGACTTGCCTGCAATTACCCTATCTATGACTCCTTATTCTCAAGATATTATGAATGAAAAACCTAGAATAAAAGAACCTATAATAAACAAAAAAATATTTTTGGTTTCTTTACTTTCAGGTTTACTTATGATGTTAGTTTCCCTGTTAGTATTTTATGTTGAATTTAATATTCTAGGAGCAAGCATTGACAAGGCGAGAACTGTTGCACTTTTAACCCTAATACTACTAGAAATAGCAAATGCCTATAATTTTTTATCATACAAAAGAGAAGTCTTTTTTGGAACCTTGTTTGCAAATAAATATCTGACTTTAGCTTCTGCT
This sequence comes from Candidatus Woesearchaeota archaeon, assembly GCA_964440825.1. Taxonomy (GTDB): domain Archaea; phylum Nanobdellota; class Nanobdellia; order Pacearchaeales; family GW2011-AR1; genus CABMGO01. The sequence continues at coordinate 24,250 of CAYYKU010000005.1, read as the reverse complement.
ATTTCAATAATAGCCACTTTTATAATTATTTACACTCCTGCGAATATTATTTTCGGAACGGTCCCCATTGGGAGTGTAGAGTGGTTGGTTGGCCTAGGTGCATCATTTTTTATTATTATAGTATCTAATATTGTAAAAAAAATAAATAATCAAGGAAAATACCTTAAACTAGACTAAGATAAATTTAAAAGAATAGTATTCCTAAGTTTTCTATGAGGGGTAAAAATGCACAGCAGGAAATGGTCGGATTTATTCTGATTGTTATTTTAGTTATTGTTGCATTGATGGTGTTTTTAGTTATTTCTATGAATAAACCTTTAGTTAGTGTTGAAAGTAAGTTAGCTACGAATTTACTTTCAAGCGTCATGACTTATACAACAGAGTGTATTGTTTCTGAACCTTATAGAGAAAATGTAATGGAATTAATAATCGAATGTCACGAAGGAAGCAAATGTGGCAATCTAGATAAAATGGCGTGCGAATATCTTAATGAAACATTAGTTAAAGTTATGGGTTCGCTTGTTGAAACGGATAATTCTATTTTATCCTACCAGTTTACGGCTTATTGGGAAAAGGAAGACGAAGAAAAAACTACTGCCTTTTATAGTTTATCTACTGGAAATTGCGTCGGAGGCACAGGTGCGAGACTTCGTGGAGAAAATACACCGATAAACAAAGATCTTAGAGTGTCTTTAGAATTATGTACTGAATCAAATATTTAACTCTAGTTTTAAAGAATCTATTTTAAGGACAGGTTTTAAGGATTCTCGATTTCCTTTCATTTCAGAATAAAATTCTATAAAACCAAACCTTTCTAAAAATTTTAAATCTGAATAGACTGATTTAAAATCTCTTTTTAGAATTTTAGCTAAATCATAAATAGAATGAGGGTTTTTTGTTTTTAGAGTATGTAAAATTCTTGTTTTTTCATTGCTGAAGAGTTTTCTTAGCAATTCTATATCTTCAGGGTTATATTCTGATTCTTTGGTTTTTTTATTAAGAAACCTAGAAACTATTCCACCATTTACAACATTTAAATCAATAAAAAGAGTTTTTGTTCTTTTGGAAGCCATAGCTAGTTGAAGTATATTGTTTTTAAAAACCTTCTGAACTCTCTTTCTTTATGTCAGAAAGGCTCCTCCGAACCTAAAGAGACACAATTCTTTTTCCTCGCAGGCTACGTCAAAACAAGAACTATAATTCATCAGGTTTATAAAGTGAGAATTTTTTAATTAGTTAGAGCAAAGTGGGCTTTTTCTAGTAAAATGGGAATTGAAAAATTTAAACAACTTGGAATAGAAGGCGAATTACTTAGAGCTATTGAGAAAGCTGAATTCGATGAACCTAGTGAAATTCAAGAAAAGAGTATCCCTCTAGTTATTGAAGGTGTCGATGTTATTGGAGAATCTGCAACAGGTTCAGGTAAAACGTTGGCTTTTGCTGCAGGAATTGTTAATAATTGCTCTAGGCAAGGAAAATTACAAGCTTTAGTTTTGGTACCAACAAGAGAACTTGCAGAGCAAGTAACACTTAGTATTGAACAATTTTCAGAATTTAAAAAATTAGAAATTGTTTCAGTTTACGGAGGAGTTAGCATTGAACCACAAATCAAAAGATTGAGATATGCAGATGTTGTTGTTGGAACACCTGGAAGAATTTTAGATCATTTAGAAAGAAAGACAATTTATTTGGCTGGAATCAAAATGCTTATTTTAGATGAAGCAGATAGAATGTTAGATATGGGTTTTATTAGAGATATTGATAAAATTGTTAGAACTTGTAATAAAGAAAGACAAACTTTACTGTTTTCTGCAACTGTTGCTGGACCAATTATTGAAATAGCTAAAAGATATACTCAAAATGCAAAACTTGTTTCTGCTAAAAATATGGTAGATCCTAGAAAATTAAAGCAAGTTTATTATGATGTTGGCGATAATGAGAAATTTTCAGTATTGGTTCACTTACTTAAGAATGAAAAGTCTGGTTTAGTTATGGTATTCTGTAATACTAAACATATGGTAGACTCCATAGCTCATAATCTTGAAAAACAAGGAATTGATGCTTCACCTATCCATGGCGGACTTTCACAGAATAAAAGAAGTAAGACTTTAGAAGAATTCCATGTTGGAAAAGCACATGTTTTAGTTTGTACTGATGTAGCAGCTAGAGGTTTAGACATTAAAGGCGTTTCACATGTTTACAATTATGACGTTCCAGCTGATGCTGAAAACTATGTTCACAGAATAGGAAGAACTGCAAGAGCAGGAAATGATGGTATTGCAATTACTATCTTAGCAAGTAGAGACTATGAAAACTTCTCAAAGATCAATAGAAGAATCGCAGATGTTGAAAGACTAGAAATTCCGAAGTTTGAAATGATATTTATTGAAAGAAAACCTAGAGACTTTGGAGGAAGATCAGGTGGCAGAGGAGGATTCGGAGGAAGAGGCAGAAGCTTTGGAGGAAGAGATAGTGGAAGATCTGGCGGTAGAAGTTCTGGAGGCAGAGGTTTTAGCAGAAGAAGTGAATCACAATCAGATGACCGAGACAATAGGGAATTGCGTGGAGAGCGATCTCAGAGAAGGGAAGGCAGAAGCGGAGGAATCGGGCGATTTGATAGAGATTCTAGAGGTTCTTCTGGTGGCGGACGTAGATTTAGATAGAAAAGGCAGAGATTAACTAATTTCAATAGAAATATTTATAAACTATAGTTATTCTATAGTTTTATGATTACAACTATACAAATAAATTCAGAAGTTAAGAATGCAATGGATAAAATGAAGTCTGGTAAAGAAACTTATGAACAATTAATTCTAAATCTAATGTATAATGCTGAAAAACAAAAAAGAAATCAAGAACAGTTAATTATAGAAGGTTGTAAAGAAATGGCTGAAGAAAACTTAAAGATAACAAAAGAATTTGAAGCAATAGAGGACTTGAGTGAATGGGAATGGTAGTTGTTCAGCGAGGAGATATTTTTTTAGCAAATCTCGAGCCAGTTGTCGGAAGTGAACAGGGAGGAGTAAGACCTGTTTTAATCTTACAAAATGATATTATGAATAAAAACTCCCCTATAACTATTATGGCTTCAATAACTTCGAAGATATTTACTAAGGAGTTTCCGACTAATGTTTTTATAACGAAAGAAGAATCGGGATTGGATAAAGAGTCCACTATACTTCTAAACCAAATAAGAACTATTGATAAAAAAAGATTAATAAAAAAGATTTCTTCTTTAGATGATTTTCTTATGAAAAAAGTTAATTTAGCCTTAAAGATAAGTCTAAATTTAAATTAAAATCTATATTTCTTCTCAAGCCATAGTATAAATTAGTCTGCTTAAACACAATAGATAGATCTACTAAATTTAATGCTTAAAATATTTGATAAATTTATAATAATTCTTAAATAAAAATAATTTTTCCTTCGGAAAAGGGTTACATATATGGTTTACACTACCATATATAAAACCCATTTTTGATAGATTTTTTAATCTTGTTTTTGACAGAAAAATTCTTGAAAAATTGTAAAAATTGTCAAAAAATCCGAAACCTTTATAAACAAACTGGCTGAAAAACTGAGTTATTCGGTTTTCTAAGGATAAGCTTTAAAAAGGCTGAAAAGCTAAGATATTTGTACATTATTTATTTAATGTATACTAGGGTGTTATGAAAATGACACTAAGTGATTACAATGTGATTCCCTAGTCACAATATCCGGCCAGACTATTAGAAGAAATCCCATCCGGGAGCCTCGAATGAGGCGGCTAACTAATGGTGCTGAAAGGAGGTTTTAAAATTATGAAAATGAATATTAAAAAAGTTGCTACAATAGTAGGAAGTGCTTTAATGTTAGGTGCTACAGTTGGAATGGCTGCAGCTGCTGCTTATCCAGCTCCATTTGTACAAAATGGTGCTTCTAACGTTGCTATAGTTGTTGGCGGAAACGCTGCTCTTAGTGATGGTTTAGCTGCAAGCTCAATCTCTTCTGGCTTAGCTACTAGCTTAGCTGCTCAAACAGCTACAGGTGCTTCTTCGAGTTCTTCTTCTATTGAAGGAGGAGACTCTGTAAAGTTAGCAAAAGACACTAATGCATTTAATCTTGGTGAAGACATGAATGATTTCTATTCTTCCCTTGATAACGGTGAATTAAGTGTTGTTTTGGCTGATGGCATTTATACAAATGACAATAATGATGATTTTGACTATGAGCAAACCATCACTATGGGCACAAGTTTGGTACTAGAACATTTTAGAGACAGTGAGTTTAATGATGACAAAGCTATACTTGGTTTCGATCAATCAAGCGGAGACACAATTATGACTTATACTCTAGATTTCACACCAGACGTTGCTACATTTGGTACTGCTACAACAGCATCAGACTTCCCTTATTTGGAAACTACTACAATAGAAATGTTGGGTAGAGAGTATTACATTGCAAAGGCAGAATATGGTTCTACTGGAGCAAAACTTACTTTATTAGATACTGCTAATTCTGCTGTAATAACAGAAGGCGAGACTAAGACAGTACAAGTAGGAAGTAATTCTTATGAAGTTTCTACTTCATGGATTGATGCAGACGAAGCCAAAATAGTTGTTAATGGTGTTGAGACAAATAAACTTAGCGCTGGAGACATCTATAAAATTGCTGATGATACTTACGTTGCAGTGAAGAGCGTACTTTATAATGCTAAAGATAGCGGAGTAAGTAGCGTTGAAATTAGTTTAGGTTCTGGTAAAATCGTTATGGAAAATGGTGTAGAAGTTAAAATGAACAATGAAGATATAAGCGATATTTATGATAATATGGCTTTAACTTCAACAATTGTAAACACAACTGGTTTGGATACAATTACTTTAACATGGACACTAGATGACGATGCATGGATTGCTCCAGGAAATGATTTAGTTCTACCAGGTTTTGAGACAATCAAAATCTCTATGGCAGGATTTAACGTTCCTATGCAAGAAATAACAGAATTAAATTCTGATGGAGATGATTCCGTTAAATTAAAAACTACAGTCAAAGATGGTACTGTGGAGTTTAATTTAGTATACTTAGACAGTACATCAACTTATATTGAAGGATTGGGTGAAAGATCCAATCATAAATTAGTAACAAATGCGACTTCTGGAACAACTTCCTCAAGCCCAGCTACAATCGTTTTGAATGAAACTGAAAATAGCTATTTTGTTGCTACTTGGATATCTGGAGATGATTCTGAATCTTATGTATATGAATTATCTAGTATTACAGAAGGAACTAGCCATACAAACTCTACAACATTGAAGAGTTTAGTAAATGGTGGTTCTGATATTGTATTCAGTGAAGTTGGAGATGATAAAGAAGCAGGTCAAATAACCATGAATCTTACAGCATCTGATGATGACACTGGAGCAGTTACTCTTAATCTATATGCTACTTCAGGTATAGTCTATTTAGATAGATTAGTTACTAAAGAAGGAATGACAGTTAGATTACCTGTAATCTGTACTACAAATAGTACTTTCTGTGCAGCAAATCCAGGACAAGGTTACATAAATACAAATTTATTGAATACTACTGGAGTTGCTAATTCAACTCAAATATCCAATCCAGTTTCTTTTGCACTTAATGTGACAGAAGAAACAAAGGACGGTGACATTGGAAGCGGAAATGCTTTCCTTGCAAATTTGACTGTTGATACTGCAGACGGTATTGAAGTTGCTAGCCTTTCAAATATAACTTTAATTGAAACAGAAGATGATTCTGATTTATATGAAGGTTATATGATTGGTGCATTAGCTACAAAGGTTGCTCACAAAAAGCCAACAAGTGGATTGAATGACTTAGTCATTACATACCATGGAACAGAATCTTCTGCTGACGTTTACGTTAGCGAGGCATCAACAATTATCGTTGATGAAAGTTCTGACTCTGGAAGTGCAACTCAATTAGGCGCTATAACTATCAAAGATTCTGAAGTTTCTTCAGTATCTGGCAAGAACTTAATCGTAATAGGTGGTTCTTGTGTAAATAGTGTTGCTGCTGAATTATTGGGTGGTGCTGCTTGTGAAGCTGCATTCACTGCTGCATCTGGCGTAAAGGCTGGTGAAGCTCTTATCAAATCTTTCGATAGATCTGGTAAAGTTGCTTTATTAGTTGCTGGATACAACGCAGAGGATACAACTAAAGCTGCAACTTATCTTACTATGAAGGGTGCTGACACAACTGTTGGTGCTGCTTTGAAAGTGACAAGTGCAACTGAAGCTACTGCTATAACTGCATAAATAAATTAACGGGTGCTAAAACACCCTTTTTTCTTTTTTTTATTTTTTAATTCTCCTCAAAAAGGAGAAAAATTATTTCTTTTTCCTTTGAGAAAGTATTTTTTAATTTAGTAAACTTTAAATACAAAAAAATCAAGTATAAATCATGCGAAAAATTCAGACTGCACAAGAAATAGAGAAAAAGAAAAAAAGAAATAATTTGATTTTAGCTATCATAATGGTTCTACTTATTGGATTATCTAGCTTAGGTTATGCAATTATGGGTAGGGATGATAAAACAAATATAGACAATACATCAGTTTATGGCGGATTAAAATTTGAGAAATCCAGTACGGGATATTGGGCAACAGAAATAAATGGAAAGTTATTTTATTTTAATTTCTTACCTCAAGAACTTGAAAATGTTTCAATTACAGGAAATTATTCTTTTGAAAGTTATTATCAACAACCCACTTATATTATTAATTTAAACCCTGCTGTAAACGGATTAATGTATGCATTACAGGATATTTCTCTAAGAGTACAGGAAGCTTGCATAGAAGGGCAAAATTGTTTAAATACAGATTTACCCGTAAAAACATGTGAAGATAATTTGATTATTTTTAGAGATACAAATATGAACATTACTAAAGTTACAAAAGATAAAAACTGCGTTTTTATTGACGGTAATTTCTTTGAAGGAACAGATAAATTAGTTTATAGAATGTTAAATATTGCTTAAATTTATAAATCTAAAAAAGGATAGTTTAATATGGTCAAAAAAAGAAAAAAAATAGAACCTAAGAAAGTTATTAAAGAAAACCCTAACAAAGCAGTAGAAATTCAATTCTTTTGGTTAGTGAGCATCATTATCGTAGTAACTTTGGGATTTGTATTCATACCAGTTCTGTATCATCAAATATTTCAAAAATTTGAGTATGCTGGCGTAAAATTTGAAAAGATAAAAGAGGGACAACTTATATTTTATCATGGGCAATTTCCAATTATTTACAAAGGAAACTTCTCCGCAGTTTACAATGTGTATTTTAGAAATGACCCTAGAAATAACAATATTCCAATAAATACAAATTTGAGCTTATCGCAAAAAGTTAGCATTTCTCTTAATGATAATGTGCATTTATGTGAAGACATGATGCTTGGACAAGCAGAATTAGGTAAGTTTATTCCCGCATTTCCTTTTGTAAAGAATGTAACTGCCGGAGTTTACAATGCGAGTGTTGCTAAAGAATATAATGTATCTCAGATAACATGTAAAAATGCGTCTAAAGACAATACAGTTCTTATTGTTCAAATGTCGGATACGCCCTCTATTGAAATGGGAGAAAAAGATAATTGTTATTTACTTAATATAGGGCAATGTCAATATTTAGAAACTACTGAAAGATATGTTATTGGCGTTATGGCACAAATTAATGGCAAGCCTTTAGCTTAAGATGGATAGTCAATTAATTTTGTCAATTATCCTTTCTTTCTTACCTTTTATAGAACTTAGAGGCGGATTGCCAGTTGTTGTTGATTATTGTTTAAAAAATAACTTAAATATTTGGCCATATTTTTTCCTTGTAATCTTAATTAATATCTTTATTATCCTATTTGTATTCCTCTTTATGGACTTCTTACATATATATTTTATGAAAATAAAATATTATAGGGTAGTTATGGGGAAGTATTTAGAAAGAGTAAAGAAAAAGGGGAAGTATTTAGAAAATAGAGAAGGGTTACTACTTTATATATTACTTTGCATCTTTGTTGCAATTCCTTTACCCGGAACTGGAGCTTGGACAGGTGCCGTTTTAGCATGGCTGTTAGGGTTAAATAGAAAAGAAAGTTTTATATCCCTATCAATAGGAATACTAATTGCTGGATTTCTTGTACTTGGGCTTTCGCTTGGGTTTCTTAATTTGATCCATAAGATATACTAAATCAGAATAAATAGGGATTTCTTTTATAGAGAATAATTTTACTGCTGAAAACCAAATTCCGACTACAAAAACAAGAGAAACTAAATACCAAAATATCATATGAACCGGTTCAAAATAAACAGTTCCTGCAATAAGACTCATTAAAACAATCCTTAAAACATTCAAAATTAATAAAGAACCGAATGAGAATGCTAAAAGATAAATCCTCTTTCTAAGGACGATGGAAGGAATAGCAAGTGCTAAAATAAACAATAAATAGTAAGCTGACCCTGCAATACAAGCATTAATTAACTCTACCACTGCCTGATTAAAAATAAAGACTCTTAAAGAATAAAGATTAACTACCTCTCCAAATAAAGATAAGATAGAAGAAGACAAATAGAAAGTAATCGGAGAGAATATTTTGTAAAAAATAAATAAATTTCCTAAACCCGCTAATAAAATTAGAGCATATCTAATAACCAAAGAGAGAGGTTTATTCATTTAAATATATAATAAAAAGAATATAAAAACTTAATGCTTTCTTACTAACCAAATAACTAACTTAATAATTATTACTAATACGATTAATGCAATAAGTATTGCAATTCCCAATGCCAAATAAGCACCTGTGCTTCCTAATTGTTCTTTCAAGGAATTCATCAAACTTGGATTAGCCTCAATTGATAAAGTAACAGGTTGATCCATTGATTTTCCGTTGTAAATAGCATTTAAATTAAACGTTTGTGTGCCTTCTTTTGTTGGCTTAAATGTTATGTAAACTGTTTTTGATTCTGCTCTTCCAACTGTTATTGTTGCAGGTTCAACACTTACGAGGCCTGCCCAAGATTCAAAATCTTCTGGAGCAATAATTGCACTTACTGAAGTATTTCCATTGTTTTTGAATGTAACAGATATAACTAAATCTTCACCAACCATTGCGGAAGAATCAAGCTTTGCTGTAATTAATGGTTTTGTAGGGTCGATACAATTTCCAGATAAACTCAATACATAAATATAATCATATTCATTATCAGAATATTCACCATAGTTATCTTTCCTATCATCATAATCGAATTGAGTATATAGTGAAAATTTATAGTTTTTCTCAACTGCATTCTGAGGGACTGTAAATGAAAAGGAAGTTATTGCTTCATCCCCTTTATCTAGATTGTCTATTTCTTTAAACATATTAACACCCAACTCTTTGTTATATAATATTACCTTTACTCTTTCAGCATCGTCATCACCAATGTTTAAAACAGTAACAGTTAAATCTACATTTTCACCACAGCTAGTGGAAACAGGGCCAATAACATCTGAAACAATAGAATAATCTCCATCTTCAGTAGATATGGACACTTGCTCTCCTAATTTTTCAACATAACAACCATATTTTCCTTCTACTTTTACATACATATCATAATCTTCTTCCTTAGCATCACTAGCAACATTAAATTCAAAATTAGCATTTTCATCATCTTCTCCTTTTATTTTAAGATTGTCTATCTTTAAGTTATCGTCATTTGAAGCAATTTTTGAACCAGAAATCTTTGTAGTTCCTTTATAAAATAAAAGAGATATATCAAATTTTTCATCATCATCTACTTTATTTTCAATATTATTTATAGTAAGGGAAATTTTGTTTGAAGGCATCCATTCCCACTCATTATCATTTCCAGCTTCATTATCTTCGATGTCATCAAAAGAGATATTATTTGGAGCATATTTTAAACCACAAATTGTCTTTTCTATAGACTCTGTAACTGTTAGATAAAAGGTAATATCATCAGAAATGGAAGACTCATTACTTGCAGTCAACTTAATTTGATATCCGTTGCCCTCTGTTGTCCAATAAGTAGTGTCTACTTTAACAGATAACTCTCCACTTAAATTACTTATTAATTGAGAAATAGGAATTGAAACTTTTACATCCCCGGTAGTTATATTGCTAAAAGAAACAAATAAAGATTCGGAAGGATCGGTATTATTTACTTTAAATTTGAATTCTGCAGTTTGACCTTGAGTTACTGTTTGTTGAATGCTAGAAGTATTTATAATTTCAAGATTAGCACTAGCGAAGCTGATTGCTAATAAAGCAATTACAAAAAATGCAAGCATGAAACTTGATTGTTTTACCATGTTGTAATTCTGCAGTTACAACGCTTTATAAACTTTTCGTTTTCTGACAACTTTGAAATATAAATGCTATGAAGAAATGTTTATATATTATATAATAGTAGGTTAAATATGGTTAAGTCAAGAGAAAATCTCGTCGGAGCATATGCATTCTTAGTCGGAGTTTTATTTGCAGTTATAATGGGACTATCACAAAAATTATTTAGTATAACCTATAGTAATACTCCTTACGCATTCCTTGTTATCCTGGGAATTATTATTGGTTTCCTAAATGTAGGAGATAGAGATTCAATGACTTTTTTGATTGCATCGCTTTCATTAGTTATTGTAAGTGGGTTCGGACAGTCTGCACTAATATATGTATCTAACATCCCTTTCCTTTCTTCATTAACGGCAATTCTAGCTGCACTCTTAGTGATGTTTGTACCTGCTACCATAATAGTAGCATTAAAGGTAGTTTTTAATTTAGCGAAGGTTTAATTTTAGCCCAATAATCTTTTTAAATTGAATAAATCAAAATTTTAGATGAACAAAAAATTAATTTCATTTGAACCTGCACATTTCCATAGATCTTACGGATTAATTCTTCCAAATAAGCAAGCAACAATTGATAAAAGAATATATCGTATTGAAGAATTTGATCCTCATGCTGCTGCAAGGTATAAATATCATCATGGAATTACTAGGCTTTCAGGCGTAAATAATCTCTCTCATTCGGAGAGTGAATGGAGACTTGCAGACTCAATATTGGAACATTTTTTTAATTCCGGGAAAGAATATTTTTTAGATGAACAAAAAAATACACATCAATTAAATATGCTGCGAAGATTATTTACTCTTGGAGCAGTTGAAAAATATATAATTCTACCGAGAGAAGAGCAAATAGATGATGTGCTGGGATTGGGATATAGATCCATACAAAGAAAAGTGTTTCCAAGCATTTTAGGCAAAGGACCTAAAGACATAGAAAAAATCTGCGAACCTTACAAGATTGTACTGATTGGAAATTTAAAATAGCTAAAGGATTTATTCCCAGTCAAATAGAAAATATGGTTACAACAGAAAGTTGCGGAGAAGTAACATTAAAATTATCTTCTAGAGGATTTAGGTTTTCAATAGATTAATTTTTTAATCTACATCGAACAAAGGAAACTCTTTTTTTCTTTCATCCCAGATTGTTTGAAAAATATCTCCGTTTGGAAATGCAAAAGCAAATCTACCAGTACCATAAAAATAGTGAGGATCAGACTCTACAAGCCTTCGATATGGTTCCTCTTGCCAACGATCATCTGTAGATGAACTGTGCATCTCCGATTCATATTGTTTTACCCTCTCTTCATCTGTTCTGGGTGAAGGAATACTATATTTGTAAATTTTAACATCTGCCCTTGGAGGATTAATTATTTTTTCAAGATCGCAGGAGGCAGGGTATATCCAATGAGTTCTCCTATAAACTTGCCAAACTAAATCCATAAAACGAGGACTTTTATTTATACAATCTGAAACAAGATGATTATAAGATTGCTTAACCTCTTTGAGAGTAACATGAATCTTAACTCCTTCCTTTTGCAATAAAGATAAGTCTCTTGAAGTATTGATATCTTTATATTGTGAATAAAGTAAGGAATAGAACTCAGCCTGTTTTTTATCAACAAGATCCTGAGATTCAAAACTACTTTCAATATGATGAAATGCTGAATACATAGCAGAAGTTTTAAGACTGGACTGTTCAGAGGAAGTTAAAAATCCTAGCTTTTTCAAAACCAAATCTGCTAGCTTTGGAGCATTGGGGAAAAGTTCATGTTCTTCTGGTAAACTAAATGGAGTGGAAGTCATCTTAAACATATTAAGAAAGGGTTTAAAAGAATTATTACACTACAATAGCCACCATATCTTAAATCTTTAGAATAAAAAACCACAAAAAACAATGGTTTAAAAAATAATAACAATCAAAAAAGGGTCAATAATTGCTTAATAACCGAATTTCTCGATTCCATCTCTAGGCGCAGCTGGAGCAGACTCCATAACACCCTTCTGGATCTTCGCGAAGGAAGGTGTAGCAATTATACAATTGTCCCCGAAACCTGCGATTGAACCTTCGATAGCTTCAACGGTCTTCTTGATCTTTGAAACAACTCTCTTTAGTTCAATGACATCCTTAGCTTTCAATGACTTAATATCGATTACTACAATTGAGTAACCTTCTCTCAAGGCATTTAAGATAGGGTTGATGTCTTCATAGGTCTTAAGAACGAAAGTTTTTACCATGACTTTGGAGTCACTTGCTTTGGAAGCTGTATCGATTTCTATAAAATCGGCAGATTCCGCACCTTCGCTTCTCTTCAATTTCTTGAAAAAGTTCATCACCATACTCGTAAAATAACTGGATGGGTATTTAAACATTATTGTAATGGAATATTGCTTATTCCCTAGGAGAAATCTTGCTCATTATTTGCTTTCTTAAATCTTCCATTCTATCGCTGAATTCCTTTTCTTGACCTTCAATACTTTTCATTCTTAATTCAATTATATCTTTTTTATGTTTTAAATCAACAATTAATTTTTCTTTAGAAGTTTTAATAACAACTTGTCCACCGACTAGCTTAAAGACATCACCTTCGGATTTTTCAACTTCTTTCATTGCTAAATCTGTTTCGCTAGATTCCATATTAAACAGATGTTTTTGTTGCATTAATTGTTCAAAATTTTGTTCAAGCATTTGTATTTCTTGAATTGCAACTCTAGTTTCTTCATCGAATTGTTGAGGCATTTGTGCATTCATATCTTCAGAAGCATGACAGTCGCAATTACCATCGCAATCTTCGCAATGAGAATCAGAACCCATTAATTAGCTTTTACTGTTTTTATTTTTGTTCTAGGTTTATAGAAAATTCTAGAGCCACAGTAAGGACAAGAGAATCTTTTTTCCAAATCAGAAGATTTGATTTCTTTTTCACATTTGAAACATTTGTATAGGGCCATATTATTTGTTAATTTTAAGATTATTTAAACTTAAGCTTGCAAGTAGTAAGTTCCTCCTGCAAATTTTTTATCACATTTTACGCAGTGCCAAACTCCTTTTTCCTCTCTCTTAGCATTACCGCTACAAAATGGACAAGACTGTCTAATTCTTTGTTTTCTTTCTACTGCTACAAGCCTTTCTTTTGGCTTTCCATAACCAGCGCCGAAACGGCCTGCTGATCCTATTTTTTTTGTTTTTACTCCCATTTTATTTTTTGATTTTTTTATTATAAACTGAGGCTACTCGGAATCGAACCGAGGTCTCGAAGTCCCAAACCTCGAAGGCTACCATTACCCCATAACCCCTCAACAATTTTAATGAAATGTTGTTTTATAAACATTAACTATTTATTTTTTTGCTGCGGGTTTTGCCGCAGGTTTTGCTGCTGCGGGTGTAGCTGTTGCTGCTCCTGCTGCCTCTCCGGGTTTAGCAGTTGCTACAGCTGCTTTAGCCGCTTCTTCGGCTGCTTTAGCTTCGTCTTCCTTCTTCTTAGCTTCCTTCTGCTTGCCTTGAACTTCTGCGAAGAACGCTTTCAATTCTTTAGCTTTAGCCTCGGAAACTTCTGTTGATTGTGATTTGATTTCTTTTGCATATTTACCATCTGCAATTTCCCCTATTACTTCTTTAGGATCTTTAGATTCAATTAAAACACCCATAGCCATTGCACTGCCGATTACTGATTTTAGAACACCCATAAAATCATTTGCAAGCATCCCAGATTGTTTTTGTTTTGCAACAGAGATAAGTTGTTCAATTGCTAAATTACCTACTTGAACTTTTCTTCTTTCACCAGAACCTAATTCAATTCCAAGTTCTTTTTTTAATAGAGCAGAAACAGAAGGAGATAAAACAGTAACTGTAAATGTTTTTTTCTTAGCATCAACATCTAAATTAACTGGAACTTGCATTCCTTTGAACGAAGCTGTTGCTGCATTTATATCAGAAATAACTTTGCCCATATTGATACCCATCGGACCTATTTGTTGAGCAATAGCTGGACCTGGCTTCATTGCGCCGCCCTCAACTAATAATTTTATTATTGGCATATTTTGTTTTCGAACTAGTCGTTTTTAAAACTAACTATTTTGTGTTTCTTCGTCCTCCCTTCTGATTACTCTAATATTATCTAATCTTACCGTTACTGGGATTGGAACAATAGCTGCAAGCAATGAAACAACTGCTTCACCTTTAGTTTTATCAACTCTCAATACTTTAGCTTTTTCATTTTTGAAAGAGTCGGAAATAATTTCAACGATATCGTTCTTTTCAATTTTAACATCTGATGCTCTTGGTTCAATCATTTTTTTGATTTCTTCATAAGAAACTTGTTTTGAAATAATTCCTTTAACATATGGTAAATTAAAAACTGCTTCTTCTGCATTCTCCTTATCGGGTGCTTCTAAAATCAAATACCCTCTTAATCCATGTGGCTTTACTACAGAATAAATATTAACTCCTTTTTTCTTTACTTTATCTGAAATTAATTCCACTGCTTTAGCTTCTTTGTTTGTTGTAACTTTAACAATAAAAATTAAAGAGTCTGTTTCAAATTTAGGAGCTTCTTCATGAGTTTCTTCTTCCTTTACTTCAATGACTGGCTTTACTTTTATAGCTATCTTCGGTAAAGATTCAATGACCTCTGCCTTGCTCTTATTATCTTCCAAATAATCATATTCTTCTGTGTCGAAACCCATTGTTTATATCGCTACGTCTTATAAAAAATAAGAAGTAGTAATTATAATTAAATTAGATGCTTTTTAAAGTTTGCTATATTACTTAAATAGAAATCCAAGCCCTACTTTCATGATTAAAGAAACTACAAAACCTATTGCACCGATGATTAATAACCCTATCAAAGAAACTTTTGCAATCATTTTGAATTCTTGCATAGTTGGTCTTTTTAATAATCTCCAAACACGTTTATATTGTTGAAATTGTGAACTCATGTATAAAAGAGCTTTCTTTGTTTTAGTTTGTTTTTCCATGTTAACAGATATTCTTAGAGCTTTTTAAATTGTACGTTTTTATTCTTCTCTACTTTCTTCCTCAGAAGCATTGTCGTCTATAAATTCAATTTCTAATTCTTTTTCTATAGATTCTTTCTTTTGTTTTTCAAGAGGTTTTCTCTCACCTGAAATTTGAGAAGACTTAACGCCTGTAATGATTAACATAACTTTTATTGAACCTTCTAAATCTTTTGAAATTTGTGCACCAGATATTATCCTTGCTTCTGGGGAAAGTTTCTCTCCTATTGCCCCAACAACAGTTTTATATTCTTCTAAAGTTAAATCATTTCCGCCAAGAACATTAATTAAAGCACCTGAAGCATTTGCAATATCTACATCAAGTAAAGGATTATTCAAAGCCCTTTCAACAGCTTCTTCTGCACGATTAGAAGAGTCTGACTCTCCCATTCCAATTAAAGAAACTCCACCACCAGACATAACAGCCCGAATATCTGCAAAATCTAAGTTTACTAAACCAGAACGAGTAACTAGTTCAGTAATACCTTTTACAGCATTTGTTAAAATTTCGTCTGCAACTTTGAAAGCAGTAGGTAATGGTAAATCTGGAGCAAGTTCTAATAATTTATCATTTGGAATTACAATCAAAGTGTCCACTATAGACTCCATTCTTTCTAAACCATCCATTGCATTTTCTATTCTTTTCTTTCCTTCAACAGTAAATGGCAAAGTAACGACTCCAATAGTTAAGGCTCCTTGTTTCTTTGCAATCTCTGCAACAACAGGTGCAGCACCAGTACCGGTTCCACCACCAAGGCCGCAAGTTATGAAAACCATGTCGCAATTATCTAAAGATTTTTTTATTTCTGCGCCTTGTTCTTTTGCAGCTTCTGCACCTATTCTCGGATTTGAACCTGCACCTAATCCTTTAGAAATTTCTCTTCCAATTAAAATTTTATGATCTGCATTAGTGTATAATAAATCTTGAGCATCTGTATTAATTGCAATAATTTCTCCGCCTTTGATTCCAACTTCACGCATTCTAGAAATGGTGTTATTTCCTGCACCGCCCACACCAATAACTCTAATTCTTGCAGCTTGTTTTTTTATGATATCCTCTAGCTCTTTATCTATCTCATTCTTAGTATTAAAATTCTCATCACCTATTATTCCCATATGAATTTGATATAACTAGTATTTATAAGGATTTATGTAAATTAGAAGATAGTTACTTCTTTTCCTCTTTCTTTGCCGGAGTTTCCGTCTTTATTTTCATGCCCAGAATATCTTCGAACGGCTTATTCATTATTTCAATAAACTTCTTTAGGTTTTCTTCTACTTTAAAGATTACTTCTTTGTCCTTTATATCAAAATCAAATCTTTTTCTAAAGAAAAAATCTTGTAATGCATTAACCTTATCTTTTTCATCTTCTAATTTTCTTGTGATCTTATATTCATATAAAACAACTTTTCCAGCAAGAGGGTTATTAAAATCAACTAAAACTCTTCCGCCCGAAATAGAGGTTATTTTTGCAAGTGCACCATCTAATGAAAGTTGCATACCTTTCTGAGGCATAATTTTTTGTTCTATAAAAAATTTTAAAGGAACCATCCGCATTAAAGAAGAATTTCTTTTTCCAAAAGCATCTTCTGGCTTCAACTCCACAGAATATTCTTTTCCCACTTCTTTTCCTTCGATATCTTTATCCAATCCTTTTATAGACATACTTTTACCAACACATATAACATAAGGTTTAGCTCCAAAGTTCAATTTCTTTTTCTCTATTTCGGATTTAGAGTTTGTATCAAACACTTCATTATTCTCTTTTAATTTACCAACAAATTCTATTTCAACAAAATCATTCTTTTGCACTACTGTCATACAAACACCATAAATTGAACATTTTTAAATATTTCTGCAAATTAGAAAGAATTATCCAAAAAATCAAAGATAGCTCGATTAAAACAAACAGATTATCTAAAAAAACCAAAGAAAAGACTAAGAATTTTGCCTATACCTTAAATATTACTAAATAAATCAGCTCAAAGTGCAAAGCCTTGTTTGCCCAAACATTTATAAATCAAAATTTTTTCACTCTGTTATGGTATTGAAAATTGTTGATGCAACAGAATTAAGAGTTGGCGGCTATATGTTAGTTGACGGCGAAACATGCGTTGTAAAGAGTATTGAAACTTCTAAGACAGGTAAACATGGCGCTCACAAATGTAGATTTGAAGCTATTGCAGTTATTAGCGGAAAAAAGAAATGCATTGTATGTCCAGGATCAGATAGATTTGAAGTTCCTTTAATTGATAAAAGAAATGCACAAGTTCTTGCTTTGACACCTACAGGCATTAGTGTAATGGATTCTGTTAGCTTTGAAAATTTTGAATTATCAATCCCAGAAGAATTCGTAGGACAAATCAAAGATGGAATGAGTATAGAATATTGGGATATGGAAGGAGTTAAAGTAATTAAGAGGATACTAACATAATGGCAACAAAACTTCCAGTAGCACAAAATAGACTTTTCAAAAATATATTTATTTGTAAAAAATGTAGTCAAAAAATGAGAATGGAACCTTTGAAAGTTCTTTCTGGAAAAGTTTCTTGTAGAAAATGCAAAGGTAAAGCATTTAGAACACCTAGAAAGAAATAAACGTAATTTTTTAAGTACATTTATAAAATAGTTTTTACATGAATATTTATGGAAACAGTAATGATTTATGATTTAATCTTCTTGGTTGTTTTTTGCACAGGAATCTTTTTATTTTTGTATTCACATAGAAAAAATCTTCAAAGAGAGGGTTGGATGTATATGTATAGAACAAAGCTAGGGATGGAAGCTATTAATAAGTTCAGTTCCAAATTTTCAAAATTATTAAATGCGCTGAAATACCCTATTGTTTTTGTTGGTTTCGGATTAATGGCAATAATGATTTTCCTTCTTTGCCAAACAGTTTATATGTACGTGAAATATCCACAAGTTAGCGAAATCATTAAGGCCCCGCCGGTTATGCCTTTAATACCTTATTTTCCACAAATTTTTGGAGTTGAAAGCTTGATGCCGCCATTTTATTTTACATATTTTATATTAGCACTGCTTGTTGTTGCAGTAGTTCATGAATTTTCGCACGGAATTTACATGAAATTGTTTAAAACAAAGATAAAATCAACCGGGTTTGCATTCTTAGGGCCTATTCTAGGTGCTTTTGTTGAAGAAGACAAAAATCAATTCTATAAAAAGAAAAATTTTGAACAGATGGTCATTCTAGGTGCAGGAGTTTTCGCAAATATTTTATTTTCAATTATCTTCTTTTTATTACTAATTTTATTTTTCACTATGTCTTATGCTCCTTCTGGCTATGTATTTAATAGCTATGCGTATAATATTGTAAACACTTCAGATGTTACAAATTACAGCAACGGAATAAATGGATGGACAAATGTTAATGTAAATGGAGCAAGTTTCTTATTTTTAAGCAATAGTTCTGTGTTTTCAGAAGCAATCAAAGATAATCAAACTGAATATTTATTACTTTACTACAATGCACCTGCAATAAATTCTAATCTTTCTGGCGCAATTATTGAAATAGATGGGAAGAAAGTAAAAGGTGCAGAAGAAGTTTCTTTTTATTTGGAAGATAAAAAACCTGGTGAAAATATTTCCATAAAAACTATTAATTCCGACGGAGAAAAGAAAGAATATAACTTAAAACTAGTAGAACATCCGATGCATAAAGACAGTGCATTTTTAGGCATAACGTATCTACAAACAAGAAGTTCTGGAATTTTTTCCAAAATTATTGCAAAAATTACAAGTTATAAGAAAAATTCAACATATTATGTTTCAAAGTACAATAAAGATTTAGCAGTATATTTCTATAATTTGCTGTGGTGGGTTGCAATGATCAACCTATTTGTAGGATTATTTAACATGTTACCTTTGGGAATTCTCGACGGTGGAAGGTTCTTTTACTTAGCAATATTAAGCATTACTAAAAATAAAAATACTGCAGAAAAATCTTTCAAGTATGCTACAAAGTTTATTGGATTAATATTTTTAGCAATGATTGTTGCTTGGGCATTTTCTTTGATTTAATCCAATTATTTTTTCTAAAAATTATCAAAAAAATTTCTCCGTCGACAAATTTTTTTTAAAAATTTTATTTTTTCTAAAAAAATTAAAATTTTAGAAAGGTATATAAAGAAAACATTATTGTTTATTTCATAAAGGGGTTTATATAAAATGGCAGCAAAAAAGAAAGCAGCTAAGAAAAAAAAGAAGTAAGATCATAATTACATTTACAAATTTATTTTTTTTATTTTTAATTTATGAAAAACAGTTTTAACGGTATCAAAAAAGAACTTGAAAAAAAGTCTTATGCCGTCGTTGGAAATTCTTCGGGCGTCCAAATATGTAATTGGACCAAAAATTCTCTAAAGGGAGAAGGCGTTTGTTGGAAAGAAAAGTTTTATGGTATTAAATCTCACAGATGTTGTCAATTTTCTCCATCTTTAATGTGGTGTGAGAATAAATGTTTGCATTGTTGGAGACCAATTGAGTTGAATTTAGGAGATAAAATTGATAAAATTGATGATCCTATTGAAATTTTAAACAAAATTGTTGAAGCTAGAAAGAAATTATTGACTGGTTTTGGAGGATTAGACAAAGTTTCTAAAAAAAAGTGGAAAGAGGCGGAAGAACCCGCACTTTACAGCTTTTCTTTATCTGGAGAACCTACTCTTTATCCAAGATTAGATGAAATGATTAGCGAAATCCGACGGAGAAAGGCAATTTCTTTTATTGTAACAAATGGACAGAATCCTGAAATGATTTTGAAGTTAGCTAAGAGTAAAGCACTTCCAACCCAATTAACTTTGTCTACTAATGCTCCAAACAAAGAATTATTCGATAAATGGCATAGTTCGTGCAAGAAAGATGCCTGGGAAAGATTTAATCAAACACTTAAAATAATTAAAACACTAAAGGGAAAATGCAGAAGATGCATTAGATTAACACTTGTTAGAAAAGGTTTGAGGGGGAATCCTTCTTTGAATAATGTTACGAACATGACAGAGGAGCTAGTTCCACAATACGTTAATATGATTATTACTTCTCAGCCAGATTTTATTCATGTTAAAGGATATACTTCTATTGGATATGCACGGCAAAGAATGGGACATGATAAAATGCCTTGGTTTTATGAAGTTAAAGACTATGCAAAAAAGATTTTGGCTGAATTGAGAGCAAAAGATGATAAAAATTGGAAACTTTTAACAGAAGATGAGCGAAGTTGTGTTGTTGTTATTGGGAAAAATAAGAAAGATATGAAAATAAAGAAAGTTTAAGATTTACAATATTTATTTTTAGCGGATTTTTCATCCTTATCATCTAAAAAGTGAGGATAATTTCTCCTTTGTTCAATATAAGCTACTGAAGCTACTAAACTCCAATATTCTGCTGCGTCCAAAGCCTCTTGTTGTTGTCTAGGATTGTTTTTCAATTTAGCAGAGCGAATTAAAGCCCATGATTCTTCTTTGTCTAATATTCCCATAGAAGGAAAAACAATCCGGTCAGGAACAATAAATTGTGAAGGATTAAGAATATCTAAACTCGGAACATCGAATCGTGAAGAAGAAAGAAAACCAAATCCATTACGCTCAAAGCCTTTAATTTTTTCAATGTCTTCTTGGGTTAAATCCCAGAGTCCTCCTAAGGAATTGTGAAGAATTACATCGAGCTTTTCTTTATATTCCTTGTTAGCTATTTCTTTATCTTTAGTGTCCCAGTAGAAATCAAAATATAATTGTTCGTATTCCATTAATTTCTTGCATTAATCTTAATTAAATGAAAACCAAATTGGGTTTTTATTGGACCTACAACATCACCAACCTTATTTTTATCGTTGAAGCAAACTCCTTCAAATTCTGGAACCATCATTCCTTTTCCGAAGGTGCCTAAACTTCCGCCTTGTTTTTTAGAAGGACAAAAAGAAAACTTTCTTGCTGCTTCTTCAAATGAAATTTCTTTAGCTACGATTTTTTTAAGTAAATCTAAAGCTTCGCTTTCTGTTTTTACTAAAATGTGTGATGCGTTTACTTGAGTCATTTTTTATCTCCTTTCGGTAATTTCAATTCTATGTAATTCTGCGTCTTTAAGTCTAAATAAAATCCTTCTCCACAATTAAATTCCTCTCTTGGAGCAATTTGCATCTTTTGTAAAAACCTTTCTGCAAATCCATCATGACAAACAATTATACCTGCAGAACCAGTTTGAAATGCGTTTAAGGCATCAATTATCTGATCAATAGCTTTTCGTTTAAGTAAATAAGGGCTTAATTCACTACATACATGGAAATACATAGCCGGACATTTAATTCCATGAGAGGTATTTTCATTTTTTAATTCATCCTGAAGAATAAACATTGATTCGAGTGCTCGTCTTTCTGGAGAAGAAATAGTCATTAGATATTTATTAGGAAGAGTTTTAGCAATAGTATCAATTTCTTTAGAAATAGTAATGATTTGAGATCTTCCTTCTGGAGAAAGTCTATCTGAACCGTCAGCTTCTCCGTGTCGAACAACAAATATATGATCTAGATCTAAATCACTCATTTTATAAAAATACTATTCCTTCTTTAGTTAGAGCAGTGAAACGAACTCCAACTGGAATTGCTAGAAGTGCGGAGATTAAAGCCATGTGTTCTTTTCCTGTTCCAGAAGCTATAGAGATTGCAACTTCTGAAGAGAAATCAGAATCTAACTTAGGTTTTAATTTTGTTAATAATTCATTTTTCAAAGAAAGTAGAGGTTTATCTAAATCTACTTCTACAAAATCGAATTGAGCTCCTTCAACATTGAAGTTTTGCGCATAGTTAGCACCTACAACAATTATCTTTTCCCATTCGCCACGTTTTATTAATCCCGAGACTTGTCCCCAAGTTCCTTCTCCTTTAGATAATAATGCAACTAGTTGTACCATATTAAGGAGATTTCTCTTTCCTTTTTAAGTATTTATCTACTGTGGAAGATAAATGTAATGAGAAGTAATTGTGTAATAGCCACTACCTATAAAAATAAGAGAAATATTATATATATCATTGCTGCCAAAAAGTTGTAAAAATACTTATTTTATAGACAAGGAACATTAGAAAATATTTTCACATTTCACTGTCAAATTTAAGTCACTTTTGTTTAAAATATTTTCCTATGGCCGCGAGCCTATACTCTCATTATTTGGGTGAACTCGGAGAAAGTTAACAATAAGGTTTAAAAACCCCCAAAACACATAATATTTACTAAGACCTTAGACCAACGTGTCCGCGAGGAGCTTTTACCTAAAGGAAAAGTTTGGTAGGGTACAATTTACGATGAAAATACAAGAAGCAATTAAACAATTGAGAACTGAAGAGAAAAGAAAATTTATCCAGTCTTTAGACTTAATTATAAATCTACAAAAAATAGATCCTAGAAAAGAATCTATTAATAATGTTATTAAATTACCACACCCTCCAGTCAAACACCTTGGTGCTTTCTTAACAAAGAAATCCCCCATTATTGATACTATCACAAAAGAAGAATTTGAATTATATAAAGATAATAAAGCTATGAAAAGATTAGCTAAGAAATACGATGCTTTTATTGCTTCCGCACCATTGATGGCTGCTGTTGCTACAAAATTTGGTAGATTTTTAGGTCCTTTAGGAAAAATGCCCACACCCCAGGCAGGTTTAGTTATGCAAGAAACTGAAGCTAATATTAAAGAAGCTGTTGAAAAAATGTCAATGAGCACAAAGTTAAGAGTAAAAGAAAAGAGTATCAAACTTTCAGTCGGAAAAGAAGATATGACTGATGCTAACTTGATTGAAAACGTTACAGAAGTTATCAAAGCTATTTCTGAAATACTTCCTAACAGAAAAGATAATATGAAAGATATTTCAATTAAATGGACTATGGGCAAACCAGTTGCAATAGACAAGTAAAATGGAAAAGCCAAAAACACACGTTTCTGATTCTAAAAAAGCAACAGTAAAACAATTAGTTGAATTAATGAAATATAGTACTGTGATGGTTGTTTCTATTAAAGGACTCCCTTCCCAACAATTTCAAGATATTAAGAAAAAAATAAGAGCTAATGCTAAAATAAAAGTTGCTAAATCCAATTTAGTTAAATTAGCTATGGAAAAAGCAGGTATTGAGCCATTAAAAGAGTTGGAACAATATGTTAATGCTGATTGTGCACTTCTATTTTCTAATGAAGATGCTTTTATTATTGCTGGAACATTAAATGATTCTAAATCTCCAACAAAGGCAAAGGCAGGACAAATACCTGAAGAAGATCTTTATGCTGAAGCAGGAGGGACTGATCTGATACCAGGCCCAGACATTTCCGCATTATCTGCTGTAGGATTAAAAGTTAAAGTTGAAGGTGGAAAATTAGCAATTCAAGCAAGAGCAATTGTATGTAAAAAGGGCGAACCAATCTCTCCAGAAAGAGCTGCTGTTTTGGCTAAGTTGAACATTATCCCATTTAAAGTGGGTATTGAACCAGTTGCAGCTTATATGAATGGAAAAGTTTATTCTGGAATTAAAGTAGACAAAGAAGAAACAATTGGAACATTAAAGAACATGTATGCAAAGGCAATTGCTTTCGCAGTTTCATTACCATTTGTTACAAAAGAATCATTACCTTTCGTATTAGGAAAAGCAGCTTCACATGAAGCAGCATTACAATCTCTAATTAAAACTGGAGATAATCAATAAAAATGGAATACATATACGCGGCACTTTTGTTGCACAAACTAGGTCAAGCAGTAGATGAAGCTAACTTGAAGAAAGTTATCTCCGCAACTGGCGCATCTGTTGATGAATCCAAGGTTAAAGTCCTTGTAGCTTCATTGAACGGTGTGAATATTGACGAGCAGTTAGCTAATGCGGCTATCGCATCTG
>CAYYKU010000004.1:0-32576 GCA_964440825.1 Candidatus Woesearchaeota archaeon | reverse complement strand
AGAATATTGGAGAACGTATTGGTGAAATTGAGGAACTTATTAAAAAACTAGCAAATTGAAATATGGAAACCCAAAAATTATTAGAAAATATGAACTTTGTTTTTCCAAAAAACTCCAAAATTGGAGAATGCAAGTTCAGAGAAGTTTTTTCTGTTGGAGATTTTGCCGTTAAAACAATAAAACCTTCTTTTAAAAAAAACTATGGCCTCTTTAAGGTTAGTATGTCTACGCATTTATATACTAAATATAAATTCGGAATTCCGGACTTTAATGAATATGAGTTTGGAGCATATAAAAAACTTATAGAGAAAGTACCTGAAGAATTAAGAAATTCTTTTTATCAAATTTATTCTGTTTTACATAACGAAGGAAAAAGTTATTTGATTGCACAATTAATAAAAGATAGCAATGACCAAATTAGTCTGCCAATGTCAAAACTAGGCCATATTCAAGAGAAATCGTTTTGGGAAAGAATTGACCAGTTAGAGGACCTACTTATTGAAAAAGATATTCCTTTGATGGAATTGAATAGCTCAAATATTGTTGCAAGAGATTTAGGCAATTCAAGCATACCTGTTTTTATTGACTATAAGAGATTTGGAATTAGAACTTATCCTGCCCAATTTTGGCTAATAAGTAGGTCTGAAAGAGTAAAAAAGATTAAGAGAAGATTTCAGATCCTAAGAGATAAACATAAAGAATAGCTATTTTAACTCGAGTTACTTTAGTAATTTATGAACTTTGAATGTAAATGTTGCGGAGTATGTTGCAGTAATTTTGGTGATGCAGATCATAAATATTTACCTATTTTTGAATGGGAAGTTGAAGAATATAAAAAACTTGCAAAAAAGAAAAATGTGAAGATTGGATTTAAGCCAGTTAAATATTTGCTAGATACAAAGTCTGGAATTGTTTTTGTTTATTTGTATGGAATGACTACAGAACCGTGTCCTTTTTTAAAAGATAAAAAATGTTCAGTTTACGAAGACAGGGCAATTATATGCAGACAGTTTCCACTTTTATGGACGGCAAAATTACATATAGGAGATAACTTTGGAGCAAGTTGTTTTTCGGAGTGCCCAAATTTTAATTGTAAAAAAGAATTTGATGATAAATTCCCAATAGATGAAATACAAAAAGAAGAGATAGATTATTATCTAAAGGAAACCTACGAGGGTTGTTTTTATTCTGCTGCTTTGAGCAATACAATCGGAAGAAAAATTTTAGAGATAATAAAGAAACATGATATTGCAGGAGACTTTAAATTAGAAGAAATCGATGAAAAAGAACTTATCAAATATAATCAAGTACCATTTGGAAAGTTTTTAAGATTAAAAGGATTTGAAGAAGATGCCCGAGAACTGGAAAAGATTTATATATCATGAGTTAGTTGTTTTGCTATGAAAAAAAGATGGAGTATTCTATTAATATTGTTACTATTATTATTTTTAGGAGTCTTTTTATTTTTTAGCGGTTTCTTGAAAGGATTATATTCAGAAAAAGATGGCCAATTTAAAGTTCCAAATTATGTATTAAATTCTGATGGAAATACAATCAGTGATAATTCTAATAATTTAATGTGGCAAAAGAGTTCTACTCAAGAAAGAGTTGACTGGAATGCAGCAAATGAATATTGTAATTCTTTAAACCTAAGCGAATTTGAGAATTGGAGATTACCTACTAAAGAAGAATTAGTCTTAATTTACGATTCTTCTAAAAACACTTCTTTATGGAATAGTGAACTTAGTGTTCATGGGTTTTGGTCAAGCACAACAGTCTCTGATAATCCTAATTTTGCATATGGTTTTAGAATTGAGAAACACGATTCTGAACGTAATAAGTCTGACGCATGGTATTTTGTTGCACTGTGTGTTCGTTCACAATAAGCTGAATATTTTATTAAATTTTTAACAGCATTCTTTTTATTCTTCGCAGCTATATAATAATACTAAGAGATGCAAACCGAAGTCTTTTTAAACCCATTTTTAATAAGACAAATATGGGATTAGCAAAATATTTGAGAGAAGCTTGGAAGAAACCAGACAAAGAAACACTTAGACAACGAATGATCGAGTGGAGAGCTTGTGGAACTGTTACTAGGGTAGATGGTCCTTTGAGATTAGACAGAGCACATTCATTAGGTTATAAGGCAAAGAAAGGAGTTTTTGTAGTTAGAGTTAAAGTTCTTAGAGGCGGACATAGAAGACCTAGGCCAAAGAAAGGTAGAATGGGTAGAAGAATGCACACATGGCTTAATCTTAAGATGAATTATCAACAAATTTGCGAACAAAAAGCAGCTACAAAGTATCCAAATTGTGAAGCATTGAACTCTTATTGGATTGGAAGAGATGGAATGCATTATTTTTATGAAGTTATTATGGTAGATAGAACAGCTCCAGAAATTAAGACTGATAAACAATTAAGTTTCTTAACAAAACCAGCAAACAAGAAGAGAATCTTCAGGGGATTAACATCTGCTGCTGCAAAAGCTAGAGGATTAAGAAATTCTCCTTTCAAAGTTCCTAAAGTTAGACCTAGCTTAAGAGCTAATAACAGACAAGGAAACTAATTTCTAAACAAATTCATAACAACATGAACATTCTTAATATATTTTGGACAATTTATTTGATTTTCAGACCTTGAAGAAGTTTTATAAATAGATTATTCATTTATATTTTATGAAAAAAGGTGGTGAAAGAAAAATAAAGGAAGTTGAAAGAAACTTTGGCAAATATATCTTCGGCATAATTATGCTTGTATTAATATTTTTATCATACAAAATACTAGCCCCATTTTTAGTTGTTCTCTTATCCTCATTTATATTTGCATACTTGGTTAGGCCCTTGTATACTCTGTTAAGTGTTAAACTTGGAAAAAACATATCTGCAATAATCTGTATTTTAATTGTTATTTTAGTAATAATTGTGCCCATTGGACTTGTAATGAAAGAAGTAGTAACTCAATCATATTCTGCAATGTCTGACCCGGTATTAAAAGAGGCACTAGATAAAATAGCCTCAATAGACATATTAAAAGATAATTCTATATCTCTAGATACAATAGTTATAAAAATAAATTCTTTTGTGGTTTCAAACCTTGCTTCTTTTGCATCTATCTTACCTAATCTTCTAATCTCTTTTTTTATCCTTTTGTTCTCAATGTTTTATATGCTTGTGGGGTGGAGTGGATTTTCTAATCATCTAAAGGAGTTTCTTCCATTTGAGAATAAAAAAGAAATAGTATCTAGTATACAAAAATCAACAAGAGGGATTGTTTATGGATACTTTATGGTTGCTTTGATTAAATTTGCTTTCGCGTCTATTGGTTTCTATCTTGTTGGCGTTAAATTATTCTTTTTATTTGCGTTTATAGTAGGAATATTGTCTTTTATTCCAGGAATAGGTTCTCCCTTTGTAGTTTTGCCGCTCCTTGCCTTTTATGCATTTATCGGTAATTGGGCAACATTTTTTGGCGTATTGGTTGTCGGAGCAATCCTTATGTTTTATATGGATTTAGTTCTTCCTATAAAAATATTAAGCAAAGAAGCAAAAATACACCCATTAATTATGGTTTTAGGAGTTATTGGTGGAACAGCTTTGTTTGGGTTATTTGGTTTTATAATCGGTCCTTTAATTTTAGTTTATACTATAAAATTAGTTGAAGAATTAATTAAGGATAATTAATCAATCTGAATTATTTTTCCCTTCTTTCCAACTTGGAATACTTTTGTTTTTCCTATTTTCTGCTCTAATCCTTCAGCCTCATGAATATGAGATGAAATGAAAATATCTGGTTGGAACTGATCAATGACGTGTCTTACGATTTCACTCCCGGGAACTCCAGAGAATTCTGCCAATGTATCTCTTGCATGAATATGTGAAACTAATATTTTTTTTGAATCCTTGCTGCTTACTTTCTCGAAATTATTAATCAGCTTATCTAAATTTTTTTCAGTATCTATATCTAGTGCAAAATCTGGACTACCAATCCCTATAATGTCTACGCCATTGTAATGAGTGTAGCTTCCGTCAATGTTATTTATTTTATATATGTCTTTAATCATATTAGAGTCTACTGTTGTATCCCAATTTCCAGGAACGAAAATTACTTTTTGATGTCTTTTTATAAAAGGAGCAATTAAATTTCTAGAAGGTTGATGCCCATGAATATCACCTGCTAAAATTACCAAGTCGACTTTCTCCTTTTCAGCTTTTTTTGCTAAAGACTCTGCAACCGCTGAACTTCCTTGAAAGTCCGCTGCAGCTAAGATTCTAAGTCCTTTTTCTTTTTTTGGTAATTTTGGCATATTTTCAGTAAGCAAGAACTGTATTTAAAGTTATATTCTAAACAATATAAAACATTAAAAACCTAAAAAGTAGGGTAAAAATATGGATTTTAGAGCATTAGAAACAGAAAAAGCATTTTTAAGACTAAGGACTTCAGGAGATAAAACTCCCCTAGCATATATAGATGGCAGAGGGCCAGACCCTTATAGTTTGGTTATAGCAAGTGAAGGATTAGACTGCCTTCTTTGTTTACCTGACAATCATGGAGTAGAGATTTTAGATATAGATAACAGAGGATATGACGAAGGATTTAGGCCCCCATTCATTTCACTAGGAAGCATCCGAGAGCAATTAAGAAGACAAAACCTTACCGCTTATTCTTCATATGAAGATTACAGAAAGGTACAAATATGGGCTAAGACAAATCCACTACCTATTTGGGAAGAATAGTTAGAAGATTAATTCTATAAGATAGTTATCTTTTTATATAGTGAATTTATAGGTTGTTTATGGCAGAAACTCAAGATAATAAGCAATATAATTTTAAAGAATCAGAAGAAAAACTAAAGAAATTTTGGACACAGAATCAAACCTACAAATTCAAACCTAGCAAGACAAAAAAGAAGATTTACTCAGTAGATACTCCTCCCCCCTATATTTCTGGAAAGATGCATATAGGTCATGCTTTTTCTTATTCTCAACAGGATTTTATTGTGAGATACCAAAGAATGAAAGAAGGAAATGTTTTCTATCCTTTTGGAACAGATGATAATGGTTTACCTACTGAAAGATTTATTGAAAAATTAAAGGGAGTAAAAAGTAAAGAGATGGGAAGAGCAGATTTTATTAAATTATGTATCGAAACTTTGAAAGAGGTAACTCCTGATTGTGTGAAAGACTTTGCAGATTTGGGAATCTCTGCAGATTATAACTTGAGTTATTCTACGATAGATGAACACTCACAGAAAGTCTCGCAAAAATCATTTATTGAACTTTTAAAAAAGGGAGAGGCATATCATAAAGAATTCCCCACTATTTGGTGTTGTGAATGTCAAACTGCTGTTGCGCAAGCTGAACTTGAAGATAAAGAACTTCCTAGCAAGTTTACAACATTAAAGTTTAAAGTTAAAGAAAATAATGCGGACTTGCTTATTGCGACTACAAGGCCTGAACTTCTTGGCGCTTGCGTTGCTGTTTTTATTAACCCTAAAGATGAAAGAATAAAAGAACTAACTGGAAAAACAGCCATTGTTCCATTGTTTAATAATGAAGTCCCAATTTTAGAAGACGAATCTGCACAGTTAGATAAGGGAACTGGTTTGTTAATGATATGTTCTTATGGGGATAAATTTGACGTAGAGGCAATAACGAGGCATAAGCTTACGCCACAAGTTATTTTTGATAGAACTGGAAAATTAACTTGTGATAAATATTCTGGACTCAGTATAAAAGCTGCAAGAAAAGAGACTCTAAAAAATTTGGAAGAGGCCGGATTGATTTCAGAACAAAAAGAAATTAGGCATAATGTTAATGTTCATGATAAATGTGGAAGTGAAATTGAATTTATTCCGACTAAACAATGGTTCATAAAAGTTCTTGATAAAAAGGATGAATTGATTAAAAAAGGAAATGAGATTAAATGGTATCCAGAATATATGCACAAAAGATACGATAATTGGGTTTTAGGATTAGACTGGGATTGGAACATTTCTAGAAATAGACATTTTGGAGTCCCTATACCTGTTTGGGAATGTGAAGATTGCGGAGAAACAATTGTCCCGGAAGAAAAAGACTTGCCTATTGATCCTATTGAAATTAAAAAACTTTGTCCAAAATGCGGAAAAGAAGCAAAAGCTGAAACAATGGTTTTAGATACGTGGGCAACTTCCTCACTGACACCTCAGATTGCAGCAACTCTTGAAGATGCTAAAGAAATGGTAAAAATTCCATTTTCACTAAGACCTCAAGGACACGATATTATAAGAACATGGGCATTTTACACGATAGTTAAATCTTTACTACATGAAAAAACAATTCCATGGAAAGACATCGCCATTTCTGGAAATGTTTCAATGAATGGAGAAAAAATGTCTAAATCGAAAGGAAATGTAGGGAATCCTCGGGAAGTCTTAGATAATTACGGTGCAGATGCTTTGAGATTCTGGGCAGCAGGTTCTAAACTTGGAGAAGATTTAGATTATCAAGAAAAAGATTTATTGAACGGAAAGAAATTTATTACAAAACTTTGGAATGCAACAAAGTTCGTCTTTATGGGCTTGCAGGATTTCGACGGTAAAAAGCCTAAAAAGTTTGAAAAAGTTGACGAATTATTCTTAGATAAACTAAACTCTCTTGTTAAGACAAGTACTGAAAGTTTTGAAAATTATGAATACAGCAGAGTAAAAATGGATGTTGAAAAATTCTTCTGGCAAAGTTTCTGTGATAATTATTTAGAGATTGTTAAAAATAGAATTTATAATGCAGAAGGCGATAAGAAAAAATCAGCACAGTATGCTTTGTATCAATCACTTTTGACAATTCTGAAATTAATTGCACCAATAATGCCTTTTATTTCTGAAGAGATATATCAAGAATATTTTAAGAAAGCTGAGAAAGAAGAGTCAATACATATTTCTTCTTGGCCTGTGTTTAAAGAAGAAAAAGTATCGGACGAATTAGATATTTTATACGAAATTTTGACTGCAATAAGACATGAAAAATCTAAAGCACAGAAGTCAATGAAAGCAGAAATTATTTTGACATTAGAAAAAGAAAAGATGGAAAAAATTGAAGATATTTTGGAAGACTTGAAAGCAGTAACTTGTGCTAAAGAGATTAAAGAAGGTAATTTTAAGGTAGAATTTATTTAAGATGAGTCCTTTTGACTGGATTAGTTTATTTTTATTATTACTTATTTTTTATGTTGTTTTTCTTAGACAATTCATCTGGAAATTTAGAAAATTTAAATGTTTGAGATGCGGAAGGTGCTGCAGCTTAAGAGTTAAATTAACAAACGAAGACATTAAAAGACTGAAAAAATCTGGAAAGAAAAATTTTGTTGAAAAAGGAAACTGGTTAAAAAGAATTAACGGATATTGCATGTTCTTAGAAATAAAAAATGGAAAGGCAAACTGTACTGTTTATGATTCAAGACCAAAAATTTGTAGAGGGTGGCCATTGAAAAGATTTACCTGTGACACTAGATGTAAAAGTTATTATAAAAAATAGAGTTTATTTAAGAATTATCTTGCTCTATGGGTTTTCCAGTTTTATATATGCTTTGAGTATTATCCCTTAAAGATTTAGCTACACCTTCTTCTCTGAAATAAACTCTCAACTCCCTAGGAATTGGTTGTCCATCGTACTCGCTAAAATCATCGGTTACAATCCTTAACTCTCTGCCTTTCTGTTTACATTTTACATGAAAATGAAGGGGTAAGTGTTCAGCACGAGAACCTGCTGCAACTACGTCTGGCCCTGGGTAAGCAACAAAAGAGTAACTCCTTGCCCTTCCAATAGTAAAGGCCATCATACCCGAGATTCTAGAGGAACTAGAACATGAACTGCTTGATGTTTGAGGTTCATAAAGTGTTTTTTCCAATATGCTTATTCCTTGACATTCATGCCCTTTGTTTTTTTGTTGTTTTTCCATAAAAGTCAGTTTGAAAGTGGTTTTTTAAACGTTTGGAGAAAAGAAACGTTTTTAAATGGAAAAAAAGACGTATTTTTATGGCAACTGAGAGACTTACTGGAGATACAATCGAAAGACCAAGTTATAGACAGTTTTACACAGGTGACGCAGTTAGAAGATATGCAGAATTGAGAGGAATCCCTGTTTGTATGGCACTTACAGATGCATTAAGAACTCCATGTCCTTTGGATTTTTGTGTAACAGGTACTTATGATTCAAGTAAGGATACTCCAGAAGGAAGAGCAAGTGAAGAACGAATTCAGAAGAAACTTAAATGGTTATAATTATTCTTTAGTACGGACTTTACTTATATAACGGATTCCCACGAAAGTGCCAAGATGGTCCCTTATCCGGTTGGGGAAATACATTTCCTTTATTATTTAAATACGTTCAGTTTTTCATTTCTAGGTAATTGTTTAATCCCATATTCTGCTTTACAAGCATCTGATTTATCTTTACATGGCTTTGTTGCAACTAGGTGACTGAAACCATGACGCATTACGTACTTGCTACCTTTTTTGGACTTATGAGCTTTCATTCTTTTTTCAACGTCGTTTGTAACACCAGTGTAATAAGAACCGTCAAGACATTCTAAGATATAAACGCACCAAAGTTTTTGTTCTACCATTTATTCACCCTTTTTTCTAAAAAATCTCTTATTATTTTTGCTTTTTCTAAAAGCCCTATTTTTGTATAAGCATCTCTTTCAGATTCTAATGAGAAACATGGAACTTCTAAGTTTTCTATTTTAATCTTAACAGGATTTTTATTTATGACCCAATAAGCGCCATGTAAATATTCTGCACAAACAAGAACTGGAACGTCAGATATAGTCATTACAAACTCCTTTGCTTCTCCGTTAGTTAGCTCTTCTATATCTGTTCTTTTAAATTCTGAAAAAATATCAAGAAATTTAGCTAAATCTTCATAATGAATAACTATTCCTACTTGTGAAGGTTTAATATTAATTCCCTGTAGTGCTAAGTTCGTTTTTCCTGCTAAATACCATTTTATATTAGTGTTTGAAAATCTATTTACAATAATGCCTATTGCTCCTATATATTCTTTACTTATCATGGTGATCTTAAAATTTTTAAGTTTATATAAATATGTCCTAATCTTTATAAACCGTCAATAACTTACCAAAATATGAATGATGCAGAAAAGTACGAGTTTGAAGAAACCGTAAAAGAACTTGAAAGCTACCGTGGAAGACACACTGAACTTATTAGTGTTTTAATTCCGGCAGATTTTAATATAAACAGCGTAGTAAAACAAATCGACACTGAAAAAGGAACTGCTGAAAATATTAAGTCTAAGAACGTAAGAAAGGCAGTTTTAGATGCTCTTGAAAGAATTTCTAGACAATTAAAAGTTATTGGACAAAAATTACCCACAAATGGTTTAGCAATGTATGCAGGAAACGTTTCTGAAGTTGAAGGACAAGAGGATGTTAGGATTTGGAATATTGAACCGCCAAAGCCTTTGAAAATGAGAGTTTACAGATGTGACCAAACTTTTGTTGTAGACCCATTAAGAGAGATGCTTGAAACTGATGAAGTCTATGGATTACTAGTTATTGATAGAAAAGAAGCAGCAATTGGGATTTTAGAAGGAAAATCTATTAAGATGTTACACACTATGACTTCTGGAGTCCCTTCTAAACAGAGATCCGGCGGACAGTCTGCAATGAGGTTTCAACGAGCAACAGAAGGCGCAGCTAAAGAATTTTACAGAAGAGTTTCTGAAGTTATGAAAGATGTTTTCTTTGAAAATAAAAAATTAAAAGGAATTTTAATTGGCGGCCCGATACCGACAAAGGAAGAATATATTGAAGTTGGAAATTTAGCAACTCAATTGAAAGATAAAATTATCGGAGTTAGAGACATTGGCGATAGCGATTATGCTGGATTAAGAGCATTGGTTGAATCTTCAAAAGATATTTTAGCAGAACAAGAAGTAACAAAACAAAGAGAAATCTTGGATGAGTTTTTTATGATGCTTGCAAAGCAACCAGAAAAGATTGCTTATGGTATGGCAGAAGTTGAAGAAAGACTTGGACAAGGTGCAGTTGGTAAATTAGTTATTTCTAAAGAATTACCAAGAGATAAAATCAAACACCTTGAAGAACTTGCAAAAACAACCTCGGTTGAAATACATATTGTTACTTCTGAAACACAAGAAGGAGTTCAGTTTTTGAACATTGGTGGCGTTGGCGGAATTCTAAGATTTGCGATGAGTTAATTACTTAACAAGTACGTGAGCACCATAGCAATCAAAAAAGACGAAATGAGAAATTATCTCTAAAAATTTATCTAAAGCTGAAATTTCTTTTGGCTTATTTTTTGAATTTTTCATTTTTATCTTTGTTTATTTTAAAATGTAAGCTCTAAGTATCTCACTTGAATCTTTTCCATATATTACTGAATCACAAACTCTACCAGAAATAGTGTATTTCCTTTCTTCGGGTACAGGAATATTTTTTGGCCAAAATGTAGAGTTACCCATCATAAACTTCACGGTCTCCCCTACCCAATAACACTGCATTTAACAAATCCGGAGAAGCATATTGTGTTCCACCACGAGTCGGAGCAACCATATCTTCAATACTGTTAATCTTTGCTGCCGTTTGCCAGTCCCCTAGCATCCCATTGCCATCTTTTTTCAAATAAAAATTAGAAGGCTTAATGTCTCTGTGTAGAATACCTTCGCCATGAGCATACCCTACAGCATCAAAAAGTTGACTACTTATTCTTTCTAATACTTTGGGATCTTTTATCGCCCCTGTTGTTCTCACCAAGGTTTCAAGATCTGTTGCTTGAATATCATCTTCCGCATTAGCTGTCCTACTGCCAGATAATGAAAAGCTATCTAAAGTCCTTATTATATTTGGATGAACCAATTCATTTGTTATATTTACTTCTCTTAAATCTAAATCTCCCTTACTCTTATTTATTAAAGTGCAAACAGAACTTCCGTCAACTTCTTCTAGGGGAATTTTTAATATTGCCTTTCTAGAAACATTTCCCCTATTCATTCTAACTCTAAATGCTTTTCTTGTATGTCCTTCTCCGACTTCTTCTATTATCTCATATCCTCTTGCTTTTATTTCAGAAAGATCCTGCTCATTAATATCTAGATTA
The DNA here is from genome assembly GCA_964440825.1 of Candidatus Woesearchaeota archaeon. Classification (GTDB taxonomy): domain Archaea; phylum Nanobdellota; class Nanobdellia; order Pacearchaeales; family GW2011-AR1; genus CABMGO01. The sequence continues at coordinate 21,456 of CAYYKU010000004.1, read as the reverse complement.
TCTTCCCTATATAATATCGGAGGATTAATCCCAAAGGGAGCATTATCTAATTTTCTAGCACTACTATCTCCGTTCATTTTATTGCGCCCCCGGTAAAACTTCAATATTTATTTGAATAATAGTTCCTGGTTTCAAATGCTGTTCTAGAATTCGTGGAATAACTATGATTGATTGACTTCCGTGTTTTGCCACTTTCTTGGTTATCGCGAATTTTTTATTTTCCATTTATTGTTGTATAAAGCTTCAGAATACCATAGATCACGAAGAGAGCTAGGGTACTTGCAAAAGCTCCTCTTTGTGTAAGCTGTTCTATTAGTTTGTTTAGTTGATTTATCATTTTGTTGCTATTTTAAAGTGACACTAATTTAATAGAGTTAACAAAAAATTCCGAATAAAAACCCTTTAAAAGCCAGGATTCTTTAGCAGATTATGGAAGAAAATGAAACGTCTGAACAAATGGAGAATATAACCACAGAGACGGTAAATGAACCGGCAAAAGCTTCTGAAAAAATTATTACACATGAAACTGCAGACGAACTGGATAACTTATATGAAGAAAGAGAAAAAGAAAACGAAGAAAAGGTTGAAGCTGCATTGTTTATTGCTGGAAGATTTTTGAATATTCAGGACTTAATAATGCTAACGGACATTAATCCAATTATGTTAAAAGAAGTACTTACAAAACTTGAAAGAAAGTATTCAAAAAATGCTATTATTTTAGTCAATAGGAACAATTCTTGGAAGATGGATGTTTCTGAAAAATATACTTACATGGTAAACAAGCTTGCAACAGGAAATACCGAATTCACAAAAGCAGAACAGGAAACTTTAGCAGTTATTGCATACAAACAACCAATAAAACAGTCCGTTGTTATAAAGATAAGGGGAAATAAAGCATACGATCACATTGCAAAATTTATTGAGCTAGGATTATTACAATCAAAAAAAGCAGGACATACGAATGATTTAACGCTAACTGAAGAATTTTATGAATATTTTAATGTACAGAAACGAAATCTTTTGAAAGGCGAAGGAGAAAGTGAAAAAGAAGAGATAGAGGAAGCAGCACTCGAAAGTGTCAGCTCTGATGAGCAGAAAAGCATAGGAGAAAATAATGGAAATAATTGAAGGAGTTTATTTTTTCTATATGTTTGTATCTTTATTTTTCTTAATATTGACATTGTTATTATATTCTCATAATAAAAATAGACTGATGCATATCCCTGAATTGAAAGAAAATTATGCTCTGAGTGTTTTAATTCCAGCATATAATGAAGAAGAAACTATCCAAGGAACTATCGAATCTATTTTTTCTTCCAATTACAAAGGACTAAAGGAAGTTATAGTAATAAATGATGGGAGTAAAGATAACACCTTGAAAATAGCTAATTCCTTAAAGAAAAAATATCCTAAGTTAATTATTTTAGACAAAAAAAATTCCGGTAAGGCAGACAGTATTAATTATGCATTGAAATTTGTTAAAGGAGATTTTATTGCAATAATCGATGCAGATAGTTATCCTGAGAAAAATGCTTTTTCTCATTTAATGGGCTACTTTTCAGATACTAAGGTTGGAGCAGTTACTGCAGCATGCACCCCTCTAAACAGAAACACATTACTAGAGAGACTACAGGCAATAGAGTATAAAGTTATTGCCTTTACAAGAAAATTACTTGAATTTATCGACTCAATTTATGTTGCTCCAGGATCTCTTTCAGTTTATAGAAAAATAGCACTAGATGAAATTGGCGGATTCGATAAAACGAATATGACTGAAGATATTGAATCAACATGGCATATACTAAAAAATGGATGGAAAGTCAAAATGTGCTTGGCTGCAACAGTAACCACTATTGTTCCGAACAAATTTAAAGCATGGTGGATACAAAGAGTTAGGTGGACCATAGGAGGGTTCCAGGTTCTTAAAAAATATTTTAGATATGTTTTCCAGAAGAGCATGTTTGGATATTTTGTAATTCCTTTCTTTGCTTTTGGATTATCAATAGGTTTATTGGGGCTGGGCCTCTTTTTCTATCTATTATTAATTAGAGTCCTTAATCAAGTGGAAATAGTATTTTACAAAATGAATGCAAATGTCAGTGTAATTTCTTTATCAAACCTAAACATGACTCCGACAGTATTGAATTATTTTGGAATTGTTTTATTCGCCCTATTCTTATTGTTTACTTTTTTTGTATTATTTACTATGAGGGACAAATTCTTAAAAAAGGAAAATTTATTTGAAGTAATAATTTATATGACTTTGTACTTGATAGTTTACCCATTTATGATAATCTGGTCAATATATAAATGGTCTAAAGGAGAATTTAGATGGCGATGAGATATAGATATTATTTCCTAGAAGCCCTTGTATTGACTATTCTGTTATTTATCGGCGGATTTTTTATAGGTTTGAGTATAGAAAAAAGTAGAAACTCAGAACTTGCTAATTATTACCTCACTACAGAAGATGAGATAAGCAGTTTGGCAGACCAGCTAGATATCTCTAACTTGGGAAAATATACTTGTTCTGAATTAATAGAAAGAAATTTTTATATTGCTGATAGTATTTATAGGCAAGCTTTAGTGTTTGAAGAGTATGAAAATTCTGCAATTCTTACAAAATCCCAGCTAACTAGAGAACATAGGAAATTTGATGTTCTGAGGACACTGTTCTGGATTAATAGTATTGACATCAAAAAGAGGTGTGGGGATAATGTTTTTAATACAGTAGTCTATCTCTATGATTATCAAGTTGAAAAAACAGAAGAGGTAGCTAAGCAGAAAGTAATGGCTAGGATATCGGGTGAAATAAATGATAATTCAGAGAATGAAGCAATTTTAATCCCTATAGCAAAAAATCTTAACATAAGTTCTTTGAATACCTTACTACAAAACTATACGCACATCAATGAAACAACTTTAATAATTATTAATGAAAAAAATGAATTCTTATATAATCAAGCTGAAGAAATTAGAGATTACTTTAAAATTGATTCTTAAATAGTATTTTTTAGTGTAATAATCCTTAAAAAGACATGATTGGTTTGTTTTTTATGGGTAAATGTTTTGCATGCGGAAAACCAGAAGAAGAGGTTTTGTTGTTTGATGGTATAAGTAATAGAGGAATCCAACGAGTTTGCTATCACTGCTCAGAAAGAGAAGGTATTACACTAATAAGAAAACCAACAAAGGAGCAACTTGAACAGGCTGAAAAAAGAAGAAGTGTCCGAGAAGTTATGGAAAATATGTCTAATCCTCAGAAGAAATTTATGGTAAAAGATCAAATGATCGCGCATAAAAACTTGGCTAAATTGAAATTTCCAGGTATGAAGCAAGAGCACGGTGATTTGATTGAGAATTACGACTGGGTTTTGAAACAAGCTAGAAGACATGCAAAAATAACAACTACTAAAATTGCACAACTTGCAGGTGTTGAACAGAAACAATATGAATCTTTAGAAGCAGGACATTTATTCCCTGGATTCCAAGCTGTCGTGGCTGCAGTGGAAAGAGTTCTTGAAGTTAAAATATTAAAAATCTCAAGAAAGGAAATCGTTATGCTCCCAATGGAAAATAAGAGAATTGAAGAGAAAAAAAGTGTTGAACAAGGTATTTTGGATTCAGTAAAACAGAAAATGAAAAAACATTTTTTTCTTGTTAAAAGAGCAAAAGAAGACGGAGTAGATTATTATAATGGAGATGTTGAAACTCAACATGACAAGATTGATGTTGATGAAATTGTTATGCAAAAAAATGAAGAAAAGAAAAAAAGATATGAACAACTAGCAACTGAGCTTGATTCAGATAAATTTGATTTCTCAAGAAGAGAAAATTTAGACAAAATCACATTACAAGATCTTGCAGATTTGAAGAAGTTGAAGAAAGAGAAAGAAAATTTTGATTCTGATTAAAATGGTTAATGAAGACTTAACGAGCCTTATCGGTGTCTGGAAAAAGGTTGAAGGGAGACGTCTTAGAACATATGATCATAAAGGAGTTTTATATCTAAAAAAAGACACAGATGGCGTGATTCAAGAAAAATATTTCAGTTCTTTTGAAGAATTTGCAAGACATTATTCTGGCTTAAATATGGAAGGATTAATAGTTGATTTAAGTGATAAACAGCAAAGACCATAGTAGATAAAAATATCTAGAGTAACTATTTCTTAGGTTTCCAGTGCAGCACCTTATCTACAAAAAGATATAGTAATAACAATATTAACAATAAACTAAAAAGAGCACTTAAGAACGAACCAACTCTCAAGCTTATAGAACCAAATGTCCAAGTAATATCTTCCCATATCAATGCTTTATTGGAAATTAGGGGCCGAATAAGCGGTAAAAAAAGATCATTTACTATTGACTGTACAAAACTTAACGACGCCATACCAATAATAAACGCTACTGAAATTGCAATAATCCTATACTCTCTAAGAAATTCTTTGAATCTGCTAAACACCTTCATGTTTGTTTTAGGGATTGAAGTTATATAAACATTTCTTCTACATAATGTCTAAAAATAAGAAAACTACCAATTCTCGTAACGAGTTAAGTCGACTTCTGCTCCGCAGGCGCAACTTACTTTTACTGTCGTTCCAAGATTATTTGGAGTAAAATGATAAGTTAATGCACCGCCAATTGCGCTAGTAACTGGTTTTTCTTTTCTAGTGTAAGGACAGGAGTGATTCAAGAACTCACGATATTTTTCAAGATCTTCATTGTTAGAAATAGTGAATCTCTTGACTGGTTGGTCATTGGACTTTGCAACTTTATCATCTAAGGTCATTGTTAAAATAAGTTATCAAAGTTTATAATTATTACTAAAAGACTATTCTGGTGTTTCGTATTTACTCAAAGCTCCGAGCGGAGTTTCACTTGTTTGTATGTCTGACAGAACAGACTGAATTGAAGATAACTTGTCCTCTAATAATTTCCTTTGTAACTCAAGTAATTCAGTAATTGTTTTTCCAACCCGTACTCTTACTTCGTCTTCACTTTCACTTTTTTCTGCAGAAACACCATAATTATAAAGATTAGCATAAAAAGGACCATTTACAAATCCGGGAGCATGGATTATTTCAACACCACCTATGTTCGGAACATGATATTCCCTTGCTATTTGTTTTTTTGCCATAATTCTCTATAGAAAAGAGGTTTTAAAAGTTAATTGTTATGCAGTTACTTGAGTAATAAGCCCAGAACTGTTACGTCCTTTAATTGGCCCTTCCAGCATCGAATCTATAATTGAACTACTTACTTTTTTAAAATAACAAGGTTCACAGTAATACTTCCCCACGTACAACCTTCTATTTTCTCCGTCTTCGTGGTGAGGAAATTGTGCATGGCATCCTGCACATATATCATAAGCTAGAAAAGAATCTATTTCATCTTCGTGCAAACAGCCGATATTCCCTACAGTCAATTGAAGTCCCGTTTTCATAATTTTTCATAGAAAGAGGGTTTTAAAAGTTAACGATTAATTTTATCTTTTACCAGTCAATAACATTAGCCATCTTTTAGGATTTAATTTTATAGAGAGATTACTACAATTTGCCTGTGCTTCATAGCAATTCGGATCGATAGATCTTACTTTGTGCCATAATTTTCTTGCAGAATCTTTTTTTCCAACTTGGTTATATGCATCTGCAGCTTGCATCATAACAGTAAGTAAAGAAGTGGGGTCGTGCCATCTATTTCGCACTTCTTCATATTCCGGATATGAGATGTCTCTTGACTCTAACTGATTCAAACATTTTTCGTATAAATTAATTGCCTTGCCCATACTTTTCTGCCACATTTCTGGTTGAGATTGTTTGAATATAGGTTCTGCTGCCATTGCTTCAAGACAAACACCATATCTAAACATGAAAATAATATTCTCCCTTACTTGACTATTTATGGCTGAAAATTTACCCGCTGCACTTCTAAAATCCCGATTTAGGAAATCATTTATCCCCAATTCATTATCTCTTATCCAAACAAGATCATCTAATCCGCCTTCCTGCTTTCTAACGAAAGCATCAACAAGAAGATTATCGTTTTCAGCCCCACTAACTTTCCCACCATAAAACATTTCAAGAGTATCTGCGAATGAACTTTCCATTATAGAAGATCTGATACCAAAATATTGTTTATTTTGAAGTTCACTAAATGAAACCGTAAACGGAGATTTAGAACCTCCTAAGAGTTTGGAAGGATCAGTAATCGCAGGCCCTTTGCTTTCTTTAGGGATAAAAATTCTAGTACCATATAATGAACCTAAACAGAAAACTCTGTCGCCTACAATAAATGGTTCTTCAAGCGCTTTTTGAAAATCAGCATTGGCCTTTATCTGACTACTCTCTTTTGAAAGAAGTTCATTTGCAGTTGAATAAAGTCTAAATCTTACAGCTGCTTCTTTTTCAGTACATTTTCCCATATGCTTGTCTGGATGCCATCGCATACTCAACTGCCGATATCTATTTTTTATCTCATCACTCGTTGCATTTCTTCCAAGACCTATTATGGCTCGTGCAGATGTTATTTGTGGAGGTTCCTTAATATTTGCACCAAAAATTCCATAACTCTTCATGTGTAAACCTCATTATTTACTATGGCGTAAATCCTTTCGGCAAATAAAAATAGATGTTCTTTCATTTTAACCTAAATATCTCAAAATTCCGGGCCTCGGTTCATATATCATTCCTTCTTCTAAAAGGTGCTTAATTTCAGCGTTAATCACTTCTGGAGAGGCTTCTGTGTCTAGAATTAATTGCTCTTTGTCTAGCCCACCTGTTGAATCTGATTTCTTTATTTTTTCTAGAATTATATCTCTAAGGGAAGCATTTGTTGGAAGCGGAGCATCTTTGTGTGACTGTTGTATTTCTAATTTTCTAACAAGTAACCATTTTGGATCTACTTTTTTTACAATATCCGCAGTGATGTAAATTTCGCTGTTATACTCCCTAACTAAACCTATTATTTGAAGAGTATCTCCTTGTGAAACTTCTTTCAAGGGAGCAATATCGTCTCCAAATGCTTTCAATTTTATTTGTCCAGAAGCATCATCCACAGTTATAGAAGCGTACTTCTTTTCACCTTCATTTATAAATTTGTCAACAGCATTTGCAATAAGATTTACACGAACTACTTTTTTGTCTCCAAGTTCCAAGAATAAAAGTTTTCCTTCGTTTGAAATTGGTTTAGATTTCATAATATCGCCAATTCGCATCTTATAGGCAATGTTCCTCTTTCTTTGTTCGTTATCCATTACACCTTCCATGTTTTGGAAAAAGAAAGGGGTTTTATAAAGATTTATGTTGTGAGAAATAGATAAATTAATTCTTTATAAAAAATAAGTAGCCTCTCTGCGAGGTGTAGAATCAGTGTCTTCTCCTGGAAGGGAATGTTTAAACGAAATTACTGGCCCTGAATAGCCCTTACTTTTAAGTTCCGCTATAGCTTCATCATAACTATTCCTTTGAGAAAAACCATATTCAAAAACCCCTGCTAAAGGAATAACATAAACCCCTGGCTGTCCTTTGTTTTTGGTTTTTGCACTAGCCATATATTCTACATGCCTAGCCACTAGAGAGTCAATTGCCATAGTTAAGAAGAGATTTTTAAGTTTTTAAGTATTTATATTATTCAATTTGTTCTAAACTAATCCCGTACTTAAATTTTGAACCAGTTTCTACAATTTGCTTTACTTTTCTCTTTTTAGGACTTACTAACGCTTTTTGAGTTTCATTGAACGCACTTACATTGAATCTTGCTGAATCTGAATGATTTTCCATAGCAAGTGCTTGAACAAATTTTAAGTAGACTTCATCTGGACGAGTTATTGCGGAGGAATATTCTTCTTCAGCGATTTTATTTAGTAAACCATATGTAAATATTCGTGAAACTTCTTCTAAACTATTTAAGTTGCCCCAACTTTCTTTTCCATCTGGAGATGTTTTAATCGGAATTATTAACCTTCCAGGGAATTTTGCTATATCTTCTGACCCCATTTTATTTAACTGGATTGAATTAAATTTGCCAGCATAACTAATAGCTCTTTTTGGATTTAATGAATAAAGGGCAATAAATGAAGTCATACAAAACATTTCTGCATCGGACAAAGAATTTCCCGACTTACTTTCATTAGATATGGCCTTTAAACAAAACTCCAAACCGCTGACAACTATTTTTTCAAGTGCAGTAGAAGTTTTTTTTAGAGGGTCCAATATTGAAAACGGCCTACTGAGAAATTTTTCTACAACTGCAAAATCTCTTTGCTCTTGCACAGAATTATATCCATTCATATAATGATTATATTGATCTGGTGTTCCTGCACCTGAACCCATTGGATTTGCAGGGAGCTTTCTTAAAGAATCTGCTCTTCCTAAATTGTAATATTGTTCGTTTCCCATTTTTATTTCATATATTTTTCACAGACTTTCCAAGCTCCAGCGAGGTAATCTCTTGCTTCTTTCAAATAAATTGCTGCAGAATTCAAGTTACCTGCAAGACATTTTTTTCCACTTTCTCGATCTCGCACAGAATCTGAACTTATTTGTTCATATAATCTAGTTACAAATTCAGTTAAAGAATCATATGAAGTATTTGCAACAACATTTGCAACAAGTTTTGGATCAATAGAAACTAATTTTTCAATAGTTCCGTCTGATCTTGGACGTTCAATCATTATTACACTACTTACAGGAACTTCTACTCTTTTTGGATGTTTTTCTTTTCCCATATAATCTTTACTGTTAGATTGTTTAAATATATTTGGATATTGTAGTTTAGAGTGAATAAATATTTATATACTCTTAGTATAAATAAACTATATGTATACAAATACAACATTACAAGAAAATGAATTTAGAAAAGTTTGTAAATTATTTGGAGATTACTTTTCAGAAAAGGACGTAAGCTCTGCTTTAAAAACGGCTCGAGAAATTAGCGAAGATTACGTTGAGAAATTAATTTCTGGAGTAAAAGCAATTCAGATTGTTGATCCTAAATATTTCCAAAATAAAAGCAACGAAAGACTTGCACAATTTTATGGGAAGGAGCAATTGTTACTGGGAGCCGCACAATATAAATTGGGCAAAAGCTGCTTGGATTCAATGTTCAGAACAATGGATGTTCTAAATATGCATGAAGATAAAGAGACAAGTATCGCCGCTTTGTTAAGACAAAAAGTAGGCTCTGGAAATTTTGACCCTGAAAAAGATATTGTTTTTTACAAATAGATTCTTAAAAATACATTTTATAATGTATATATTTTATTATATGATATTAAAATAGATACTTACATTCTTTGAACATATCCTCTTCTTGGCCTAAATAAATCTCCTGCACGAACTAATTTTTCTAGAGCTTCTTCTAATTCCTCAGTTTTTAATTTGCCATCTGCCAACTTCTCAACTTCTTCCAGGGGAATTAATTTTCCGAGTCTAGCTTCTAACTCTTCTAAAATTTCTTTTAATATGTAAATTTTATTTCTCTTGGATGCGGGGTTTCCGGAAATTTTATCTATATCAAAACTCTTTGTCTCCTCATCATAACCTACTTGCATCATATAGAATTTCATTAATGCTATTGCCTTAAGTGCATCTTCTTCTGTAACTTTTTTGCCTAAACGCGCTTTCGCAGTTGCTTCTGCTAATCTAACTAAAGCTTCTAACTGTCTCGCAGAAATTGGAATTGGTTTTACACCTTCGTTTGCAATTGTTGGTTGATTTCTTAAATTAACATAAAAGGTTTTTATTCTTTTAATTGCTTCATCAGATAACACTGGATTACAATGCTGTTTTGCAAATGCAATATATTTTCTCAGAAGTTCTTTGCTAATTATGTCCACATTATGTGTCTCTTGTTTGTGTTCTCGTAAAACGTGAGCAGCAATACTTTCATCACGAGTTTTATCAGGGAGATCTCTAAGGATAAATAAAACATCAAATCTGTTTAACAAAGAAGGAGCTAAGTTAACTTGCTTTGCAATCATTTCATGAGGGTCAAACCTACCAAACTTTGGATTCGCTGCTGCAAGAACTGCAGTCTGCGCTCTTAAGCTTGCTTGAACATTCGCTTTGGAAATTGTAACTGTCTGCTGTTCCATAGCTTCATGCATTGTTGAACGATCATTCTCGTCCATCTTTTCTAACTCGTCAATACAAACCAAACCCTTGTTAGATAAAACCATCGCACCGGCTTCCAATGCCCAACCTCTTAAAAATTCATCTTTAACCACTGTAGCAGTAAGACCTGCACCGGAGGTAGATTTACCTGAAACATAACGTCCTTTAGGAGCAATTCCTGAAATGAACTTTAACATAACGGATTTTGCTACACCCGGATCACCAACTAACAAAACGTGCAAATCTCCTCTTGTTTTTGTTCCGTCTGAACGAGATTTCATAACCCCTCCAAATAATTGTAGAGCTAAAGAAGTTTTAATTTCTGGATAACCCCAAACAGAGGGTGCAATACTTGCTGCAAGTTTTTCCATAATTTTCGGGTCTGCTGCAAGTTCTCGAATCTCTCTTTCATCTTCTTCTGAGACATTAATCTCATCAAAACTTTCTTCCATGGGTGTGATACTATTAGCTTCAACAGCTAAATCAAAACGAGTTAAAATTCCACCAGTTTTTGCTGGAAGAGGAACTTCTTTCAAAACACCAATGATATTTACTCTTGCACCAGGAGTGGTTTTTTCTTCCATCCTCGGCTCTACTAAGTCTTCTTTTAGGAAAACAGTCATTCTTTTTGCCTGCTCCCCCCCAGTTAAAGCGTCTGGAGATTCTTCAATAACTAATCTTTGAGCGTCTACCATTTCTTTGTCTAATTCTTTGAAACCACCACGTCTTCCACATGAACATCTTGAGGGTTCTCTAAACTTTTCATCAATTTGTAGAACGCTTAAAATAGTTCCACAGGCAGGACATTCAAATTTTGCATTTACAACTCGCGGACGAACTTCAGAGGCTTGTCTTACAATTCCCTCAATAGAAATCATAGTGTTAAGATTTCTCGACCTTATATTTCTAATCTTCATGACTTGAGAATTAGATAAATTGATAAGACGCACTCTCGGTTCCAAAACTAATCCCGATTCATGTAACGCAAGCTCTAAAATTTCTAAAGTCTCATCTGGTTTTGTAATTAATCTCTCTGCAAGTTCGGGAGACTGCTCTGAAAGTTCGTTAAAGTCTAGTTTTACTACCTTATCAGCTTGCTTTGCAGATTCACCTAATTGCTTTTTTTGAGTACTAAAAAAACTTTTAGCCTCCATAATCAAATCTTCTTGATTAAAGGAACCCTGCTTGCTAACTGGCATAGGATCATCATCTTCTATTTCTTCATTTCCAAAGTCTTCGTCCATAATTTTTGGAACCAATCTTCCTATATAAAAGTTATTACGCTACAAAACATATATTAGAATTATCTATCGTTAATTTCTTCTGTCAAAGGAGCGTCACTAGAGCCCAGGGCTTCTAAAAGGAACTTTGCTTCTTGATATGCTTTTTTATCCGGAGCTATTAGTTTACAAGAAACTAGATCTGATTCTCCACTTGCTAAAGGGTTTCTTTCAAATAATAAACTAGAGTTTACCACACCTATCTGAAGAGTTCGATCATAGGAACTAGAAGGGGTATATTCTGGGAACAAAGTAACTCTGTCGTTTACCTTTGCAGTTTTATATAATGCAGTTGTAATTGCTTCGAATTGAGGAATACTCAGGTGGGTTCTGTATGAAATTACTTTATTTGCCATATCAATTCAGTCAAAATGTAGTTTTTAAAGATTTAGTTAAAAACAAAAGTAGGTCGTGCGATTATTTCAATAGATTCGTTTGTTAATTTATATAAACCAATAAAAGAACCCTTATGGAAAACAGCGAATTCTGCTTCATCAGGCGCAAGACCTTCCAGTTCTCCCCTGAAAATGGGCTTTCCTGTTTTAAGTTGACGAATTGATTCTGCTTTAGCTTCATAACATTTGATTACTTTTTTTATTGCGTCTTCTGCGGGAATAATCATCTTTTCTAAGGGTTTTGAATTTCCATTTTTATATTCATCTACTGCTTTTTCAAAGTCATAAAGTTTTACTGCTTGAGTCTCATCAAAAATACCTGCCTGGGTTCTTCTTAACTCTAGCATATGGGCCCCACCAATTTTTTCTCCTAAATCAGAACACAGTTTTCTTATGTACGTTCCACCTTGGACCTCTGAAATAAATAAAAAATCTTTTTTATTTTCTCCGGCTTCTAAAAGTTCGAATCTAATAATATCTCTTTCTCTTTCCTGCCTTTTTACTCTTGATTTTTTTGGAGGAGTTTGCTTAATTGTTCCAATAAAACTTTCATCAATAATTTTCTGAAGTTCTTTTATATATTGTTCTTTGTGAGTATGCATTATTCCAATGTAAATTTTGTCATGACCTAGAAAAGTACCAGTTAATTTGCATGCTCTTCCCAAAGCAATAGGCAATACTCCTGTAACTTGAGGATCAAGAGTTCCAAAGTGAGAAGTTTTAGTCAACTTAAGTTGTCTTCTTACATAATCTGAAATAGAAAAAGAAGTAGGTCCTGCGGGCTTGTCAACTATTATAACTCCAAAATTTAATAGCGTCTTTATGTCTACCATAATTTAGTTTGTTTATTTTAGTTTATAAGTTTACTTAATAAAGCATAGATTTTTGAAGTTAATATACACAAAGATAATATGGAAAAAGAGAGGATTCGTAAAGAGATAAGAGTTATGAGCATTGCCCTCTTGGCAATTATTGTTATAATTAGCATTTATTTTGTTTGGAATTATGGAGAAACAAGACAATATATGGCAAATAATATTATTAATTATGGTTTACTAGCTCTTTTTGTTTTTGTGTTATTAATTGAATTTTTACCGCAGTTACTTAGTCCCGATTTTGTACTTCTTTGGGGAATAAGTTTAGGAATTAATGTTTATTCTGCAGTTATCGTTACAATGGTTGCATCAATTATTGGTTCGATGGTCGCTTTTCTCGTAGGTTATCATTATGGGTTTCATGCAATAGCTCCTTTTTTTAAAGAAAAAACGGTTAACAAGACAGTTAAATTTTGGAATAAGTACGGTAAATGGTTTGTAATTGCTGCAGGAACTATACCCTTGCCAATACCTTATTTCCCACTAATATTTGGTGCATTAAGAATGAAAAAAAGGCAATTTATTTTATGGGGAATTATACCTAGAACCTTAGGTTTTATTGCAACAGGAATAGTAGGATATTATGGTTTTAATGGTTTATTGAATTTGGTATAAAACTAAGGTTTCCAATCAGCTTTCAAGAATGCTTTGTTTCCTAAGAAAGAATAATATAAGTCCCCTTCATGAGCTAATTCTGAAACACTGTGAGTCCCCGCCACTGGAACACCAAATGCGAAAGTAGACAAACCTTTTTTATTTATATCAAAGCTACATGTTTCCACTTGTCCATTTTCCTGTGTCATCGCACTTCCGTTCGGATAGAAGATTACATTTGCTTTTCCCAAAATATCCATTATTTGATCTATATGTCTACGCCTTGACTGATCTGCAGTATTATTTCCATCTTCTGTTAGTAAAAAAGGACCATAACCAAATTTTGAAATATTAGAAAAATCAATTCTGCTTGCATCTGAATCTTTATCACTTGCAGAAACATCTACGTCACTATTTATTGCAAATGATTTTTTGTAAATACTTCTTTTTAGAGATTCAGTTAATTCTCTTCGGTTATTAACAACTTTTGCTTTCAATAACATCTCATCTACAATATCATCTAGGAATGTTGAACATGCCCCTCCAGGACCTTGACTTCCAGTTTCCTCACGATCAAACCCGACTAAGACAGTTGTATATGGAGATTTTGTCTGATTAAATGCATTCAGCGTACTAAATGTTCCTATTCTAGCGTCATGTGCATGACCAGTAATAAATCCTTGACCAAAAATTCTTGTTGGTGTGTCCGGATAAACTTGCAAGTTTGCCTTTTGGAATTCCGTTTCACTTTTTAATCCGATAGATTTCAAAAAATCTTTTAGATTCCTATAGCCTGTGATCAAATCTAAACCTTCTCTAGGATATGCTTCATTTATTGTATGACCTGAAACTTCTCGAGTATCTGTGTGAGCATTCACATCAGTAATATACCCTCTAAACTCCAAAGGTATTTTTTTACCACTTCGATAATAATAACCTTTAACTAAATAATCATGTCCACCCCATTGTCCTGGCTGGATTACTCCGACTTCCTTTAAATCCAACATTAACCCCAAGTGTAATTCTTGCTGATCTGGATCCCAAGGGACTATAACTGGCTTTGTTTTTAATCCCAAGCCCGGAGAATCATTGTGTGAGAAAATAAGTCTGAATCCTTCTTCCAATGGTTTAGATCCGTACTTGACTGCTGCAAAAGCATTGCCATCACTTTCTGCAATATACATTCCATTCTTAAAATCAAATTTGGCCCTTTCTAAAGAATCCCTACAATAATCAGTTACATCAGAGGCAGTTCTTACTTGTGTGGAAAAATCACAATAATCATTTGAGAATCTTCTTATCTTTTCACGAAGTATTTTTGGTGCTTTGTCAATTGTTGGGAATGGCTTGGTTAACTGAAATGGGGGAAAACCGTCCCATCTACTAAAAATACGATATCCTGATTTGTCCTTTTTTGGAGCCATGCTTTTTTATAAATAAAGCCGTTTAAAAGGACTAATGCCGCAGAACATATATTTTAGATTATATACTTTCCAAAAGTTTTTATACGGAAAAGGAGTCAATTGTTTATGGTACTTGACTTTGAAGAAGGATTTATGATTTCAGAATTGAAAAAACGAAAGCCTAAAAAGGTTTTGGTTCAGTTGCCGGAAGGCATAAAGACTGAAGCTTTAACAATTAAAGAGAAAATTGAAAAATTAGGAATTGAAGTTATTTTTTCTGGAGAGACGGCTTGGGGAGGATGTTGTGTTGCAGTTGACGAGGCTAAACAATTCAAAGTTGATTTAATTGTCCATTTTGGGCATTCTGAATTTTTGAAAACAAAATTTCCAGTTTTATATATTGAAATAAAAGATAAATTAAACTTAGAACCTATTTTAAAGAAGTCTTTAGAAAGTTTGAAAAACTATAAAAAAATTGGATTAAGTTTTGCAGTACAACATAGGCATGATTTGAAAAAGATTTTAGATTTCTATAAATCAAATAAAAAGAAAGTTGTCTTAAGCAAAAAATTAGGTTTTGCATTTTATGAGGGACAAGTTATTGGTTGTGAATATTCTGGTTTGAAAAAAATTGAAAAAGATGTCGAAGCATTTGTAATTGTCGGCAATAGATTTCATTCTATTGGTGCTGCTTTAGCCGTAGAAAAACCTGTTTATCTTTTAGATGTTTACAATAATGAAGTTTCTGAAATGTCTAGTTTTAAAGATAAAATAATTAGAGAAAGAGCCATGGCAATTGATAGATTTAAACGAGCATATACAATAGGAATAATTGCTGAATCAAAATTAGGGCAAAAATTTGGAAATTATAAAAATATTATTGACCAACTCAGAGAGGCTGATAAAAAAGTTCTTCTGATTAGCATGAGTGAGATGACTCCTGAAAAAGTTATGAATTTTTATAATATCGATGCGTTTGTTGAATTGGCTTGCCCGAGAATTGCAGTTGATGATTATTCAAGATACGGAAAACCAATGTTAACTTATCGAGAGGCTTTAGTTGCTTTAGGTGAAAAAACATGGAAAGAATTATTGGAAGAAGGAATACTGTAACTAATTTTTAGCTTTTTGCCACAATATATTAAAAATAGTTTTTTGCTGTTCAACCACTTGTTTGTCTCTTATTATAACTCCTACCGGATTTTCAGTGGATGTCATAAAAGCTACTCTATCGCTATAAATAAAAACATTTGTAGCCACATTGTTTAAATCTTTGAGAAACTTTAAACTTGAAAGTCTAAATATTTTCTTATCTGAATATGCAGGGTCGCCCTTATCTTCTTCTGCCAAAACGGCTTTTAGTAAAATATTCTTCTCCGCTCTTTTTTGTATAAAGTTCTCAGGATAATGTTTTAATGCTACTAATGCTCTTTTTCTGGACCCAAAAAACCAAAGCTCTTTCTTCTCGTCCAAAATATCATTTAATACAGTAAGAACCCCTCTTTTTCCTTCAAAGTAAGTAACTCCTGTTTTTTCAGAAACACTGTCTTTAATTTTTTTCAGCTCTGGCAAAATACTCTCAATCTTCTCTTTTTTTTCTTCAATAAGATGGATAATTTTTTCTGGATTTGCAGACTCATAATATCTCACTCCCTCTTTTTCAACAAGAGAAACAATCCCTTTGTTTAACAACAAATTTAAATTATCATATGTTGTTGTTCTTTTTAATCCAGAAATTTCAGCAATTCTATTTGCAGTGGATAATCCTATCTTTAGCAAAGTAATATACACTTCAATCTCATTTTCAGATAATCCGAATTCCTTAAGTTCATCATACATTATTTTATGATAAGAATTAGATTTATATATTTAACTATTAACGTCGCTTTCCGACAACTAAAATTAATAAGCAATTTTTTTGTTATTTTATTATGAAAAACAAAATAGAATTCGACGGTATAAGAGCAAAACTTTATGAGGAAGCTATGTCTGAATATCCTTCATCAAGAGTCATGGACATAGAGGCCATGTATAGATTTCTTAATCCAAAAATTAACGATAAAATATTAGGTCTTGGAGAAGGAAACGGATATTTCTGCAATTCTATTGCCTCTTCTATAGGCGCAAATGGAGCCTACCTTATAACTGATCCGTCGAAAGACCAGTTGCTCAATATAAAGAAAAAGTTAAATTATCCTCAAATAAAAATAGAAGTTATGGGTGCCGATGAATTAGATGTGCCTAAAAACTTTTTTGATAAAATTTGGAGTTTCGGCGCATTCCATCACTGTAAAAATAAAATAGCTGCAATTAAAAATGTTTTTGGAGCTTTAAAACCTGGAGGTATTGCCGTTATTTGCGATGTTTTCTCTGGAAGCAAATTAGCAGATCACTTTGATATTCAAGTAGCTAAGTATTGCATAACCGGCCATGATGTAGAATTTATGACAGAGGAGTCTGCAAAAAAATTATGTACTGATGCAGGATTCCTTTTGAAAAATGTAAATATTAAAAATTTGCCTCAAAAATGGATTTTTAATTCAGAATATGAGTTGGGAGATTTCATCTATAAATTACATGCAATGACTAAAATATCTGGAAACGAAGAGAATAAAATAAAAGAAGTAATTAGAGGATGTAAAGAAATATTAGGTGTTGAAAAAGTAGGAAATCACTATGAACTCAATTGGCCAATGAAAGTTCTTATTACTAAAAAATAATTAAGAAATTTTAAACTATATTTATCTGAACTCTGTCTGATAAATCAAACCCTGGAATATCTAATCTTGCGTCAACATACCAATAGACACTTCTTGTGTCCCCACTTATTAATTTTATAGTATTTACTAATGCTCCAGCAAAACCTTCTGCATTCTTTAAAACATTTGCAGGTATTTTAATAGTAAAAGAATGGTCAGATTCTCCTATAATGAAATTCTTTGCACCAAAAATTTGTTGGTTAAAAGAAAATATTTCTTTTTCTTTATTCTTTTGCTTATTATTTCCGCCAAGAGTAATCGAAGAAGGTGAAGATTTCATGACACCACGAAAAGTAACATTTAGAGCCTTTACTTCTATCGACTTTTTTGCGTGGATATAGACTTTGCCAGTTATTGTTTCACCTGGTGAAAATTGAGTTCTTTCAAGCAAGACTTTAATATTCCCTTTTGTTTTTGAATATAGAAAAAAACCCAGTGCAATTAACATAACTGGAATAACTATTGAAAAAACACCTATCACAATCACCTGCTCTAAAACCATATCTTGCTTAGATAAATAATGTATATAAATCTTTAGAGGTAATTAGTAAGAACAAACGTTTAAAAAACATTCAAATTATAGATTATTAGTGGATCCATAGTTCAAAGGTAGAATGCTCGCCTCCAGAGCGATTGATTAGGGTTCGATTCCCTATGGGTCCATGATTTTTTTAAATAAACTACAACTAATTATGTTAGGCTCTTGTTTCCTCGTGAGGACTCGAGGAAAAAGCTTTAGCTTTTTCACTCCTGAGCTGATAGAGATGAAACAACGAATTAAAAAAGAATATTTTTAATGAAGAGTTAAAAAATCGTGCGTGGGCGGGTGGGAAGTTTTAGAAATAAAGTGAGGGCTGGCTAGAGAGTTTATTGAGGTTTTAGGGGGTCGGCGTTATGAGTAGTCACTATCAAGTAGTTATAAATAGAAAGTTTTATAAATAGTATTCAATTACAGATTTCATGACAATAAGAATCGCAACACCTGCAGAAATAGACAAGTATACTCAAGAGATGATACAAAGCTTTAGACCTTGTCCTGATAGAGATTGTCCTTTTTTTCATTATGATTATAGTAGACAAAATGTAAGAAAAGAAGGAAACAAAGTTACATTTGTCGATGGTAATGGTTTAGAGAGAAGTATTGAAATGATTCCAAAAGGTTCTCAATTAGACCTAAGTCAATTAAGGGAAGGAACTGCAGTTTATTTTAACGGGGGAAGTGCCGCTTATTACACATTAAAAATTGCTGGAGATAGAATGGTAAAAGCTTGGAGAGATTGTGACTCAAATGCTTTAGTCGGACCAATTAATAAAATTATTAGTAGGGAAAATGAACCTATTTTTCATGAGGGAATACTAAGTGTTGATTTGATGTTTGTTATGCCTTATTTTAAATATAACAGAGATTCTAATCCTGAAAATTCAGAAGTTAAACAAGTATTGGCACCAGATGAATCTTGGATGGGAAGCTGTATATTTCTTGGAGTCGAAAGACCAAAATAAGAAGATTATTTCAATAAAATCTAAAACGAAGTTTAGCTATCTGTTGCGAAGCAACCTGTAGCCGACCTCCTAAATTTTTCGTGAGAAAAATAATCGTAATGGTTTCGAGCCAGCCCGAACGTAATGTGGGAGCACGATTTTTTAATTGAATATAAGCCTTGTTATATTCCTCGAATGGCTGAAATTTAGTGCAACGTCCCGAAGGGAAATTTTAGAGTTCAAAAAAAGCCCGTTCTATCCAATATATCTAAAACGAGGAATTTCTTTACCCTCAATATTTACAGTCTCAAGGAACATACTTTTTGGTCTTGCCCATAAAGCATTATTTCCAAATTCTTCAGAACCATAGAGTGCTTTGTAAATAACCAGTTCTTCCTGTGTTTCACTATGTCTGGCAAGACCAATAACTTCATATTGCTTGCCTTTGTAATGTTCATATTTTCCGAGTTTTAGTTCGTTCATGATATTTGATTATTGTTAAAAGTTTATAAGTTTTATTGTCGTGTAGGGCTTTTTCTGAATTGAATATAATTATGTTAGTTGTCCTTGTCTCGAAAATTTCGAGCACGAAGCTTTAGCGGAGTGACTCCTGAAATTTTCAGAGCTACAAGGTCGAGGATTTTTCTCGCAAGAAAAACCGCAGAAGTTATGACGCAGATAATTTGCTCCTATTTTAGGGCGGGGGAAGGGAAAGCCGTTTTGCTTCTTTTTTTGCTCCGAAGGAGTACCCTCGCAAGGGCAAAAGAAGAGTTCAAGAGGAGGGCAGTTAGTTTAGTTTCTAAAGAATTTGTTTAGATTTTCTTTTGTCAATTCTAAAGAATCATCACAGAAGTTTTTTAGATTTCTTGAAGAACTATTCTTAAAATAAACATTTTTTACAAGTTTTGTTTTCTTTTTTACAGAACGAACAGCTGGAACAAAATCTCCATCTCCAGAGACTAAAACAGCAACATCATAATTATTATCGTAAGCATTCTCGACCATATCAACAGCCATACTTATATCGTCTTCTTTTATGATGTAATAAACTTTATTTGTTCCCTCAATATTTCTCTTTAGTAATTTACATAAAACCAAATTAAACTTAGGAATTTTCTTTAGTTCTTCAAAAAATTCTTTTTGACTATCATATTTATCGGGATTATGTTCCCTGTCTAAAAGAGCATTATAATAAAATATTCCTACTACCTTCTCCTTTCCTGCTAGAAATTGAGAGAATTTTTCAAAGTCAAAATTCTTTAAACTTTTGTTTTTTCCATAAAGTTTTCTTAAACCATAATAGAAATTATTTCCATCAATAAATACTGCAACTCTTTTAGGGGAATCCATAATAAAAAATGCCTATCCCTTGCCGAAGCAAGGACAGGCGTATATGATTATATTAAAAATTAGGTGTTTTTAAGGCTTTCGGCAAGGTGTTTTTGGGAAAGGAAAAAGCTTTTTGCTTCTTTTTCTAAAAGAATATTTCGAGACTAAATTATTAATTTAACATTATAGAAACTACTACTTACTAAGTTAGATGAAATTCTTACATTAGCTACATTCAAATTTTCAGGAACATCAAAAACAATTTTTCCTTTTTTGACAATTCCCGGATTAACTTGTTCAAACATAAGTACTTGATTTGAATCTAGATAAAAAGCCGCACTTGTATCTGGAGAAAATTCTCTTCCTTGGTCATCGACTAACTTAAGATAAGAATCCATTAAATATTTTGCAGATTTTCCAGTATTCTCAACTTCAACATCAAGAATAATATAAATACCGCTTGCTTCAGTTTTGAGATAAGGATTAGAGCCTATAGTTTTAGCAGTTGAAGATTTTGTTATTTCCCATGTAAAATCTCCTGCCTGAATTGAATCTCCAATAGAATAGGTTTTTACCTGTTCTGGTGTTGCTTTTATCCCACCATTACCAGAAGAGGTTTGTGTTTCAGTATTTGAGGTATCATTTCCAAACATACCTCCAATAATTCCTAAAACAATAATCCCTAATATAATTGTTAATACCCAATGTCTCCTAAACCAATTTTTCTGTTTTGTTTCAGCCATAATAAAATAATATATAAGAACTCCTTTAAAAAGCTTTCTCTTTTTGCTTATACTTTGCTAATAGATTGTTGAATTTGTTTCTTAAGCTAATTTGTATATAGATTGCTATGGAATTGCTAAACGCTATAGGTTTCGTAAAAAGAGGGAAAAATAGAAAAGAAATTTTTATGAAATTAGATAAACCCATGATGCCTTCTGAATTAGTAATGAAAATTTACAAAAGCACTAGTAATACTTATTTTAATCTTGTTTCTCGTGCTTTATCAGAGTTAAAAGAAAAAGAATTAGTTGAAGTTGTAAATCCGAAAGAAAAAACAGGGAGGATTTACAGAAGAACAAAAGAAGGCGATAAAGTTTCTAAGGAAATAGTTTAGTTTTAGTCCGTCTGCCCTCCTCTCGTTTATAATAAATCTGAAACGAAGTTTCAGTTATCTTTCGGCTTTCCCGTCGGGTGGGGGAAGGTAATGAGAGCAAATTATCGAGT
>CAYYKU010000003.1:0-35263 GCA_964440825.1 Candidatus Woesearchaeota archaeon | reverse complement strand
ATATAGATCAAAATATAGAATTCTTAAGGTTATAGATTAATCATGCAACACAGCTGAACTCTAAAAACATTTAAATATCCCTTATTTATTATATTTATATAGTTAAAGAAAAAAAATGGCTGAAGAAAAAATGGTTTTTGAGCAAACCTTAAAACATAAAGGGTTTTTTGGTTATTCAGATTTGTATACTTTTTGTTATAATTGGTTTAAGAATGAAGGATATAGTAACATTGCTGAAGAGGAGTATATAGAGAAAGTAAGTGGTTCTTCTAAAGAAATACAAATTAAATGGAAAATAAAGAAAAAAGTTACAGATTATTACCAATATGTTCTAGAAGTAAAATGGCACATCCTCGGTATGTCCGAAGTAGAAGTTGAAGAAAATGGAAAGAAAATCAAAACAAATAAAGGTGAAGTAAAAATTGTTACAAAAGCTCTTGTAAAAAGAGATTATGAGGAAACATGGGATAAGAGTCCATTTTACAAAACATTAAGAGGAATTTATGATAAGTATATTATGAGAACAACTGCAGAGGAATACGAAGATACATTGACTGCAAAAGCACAAAGTTTCGTCGAAGATACCAAGGCTTTCCTTAATTTAGAAGGAAAAAGATAGTATAAAAGACTATAAAAAGATTTATAAAATAGAATAATTGAAGATTAGCATGAAAAAGAGCATAGCAACATTATTTATCTTATTTTTATTAGTATCTTTTGTGTCTGCATTTGAATTAAAACAAGATTCATTAGACGTTGCAGTAATTCCAGAATTAACTCAAGCTGCACAAGTACCCGTAACAATAAGCGGCGCCAATGCAGGTAATTATTTAATATATACATTAACAGCAGTTAAGGTTTTTCCTTCCACACCCTTTTATTTGAATGGTGGAAAGAACTCATTAGTTTTTGATGTTTATCCAACAACTGAATTGATCGCACAAGGCCCTGCTGCCTATGCTTTTGCAGTCGCATTAAGAAATACAGAAACAAAGCAAGATTATGAAGGAACAATGGTTGTTAGAGTAGTTAGAATTGAAGATGCATTAAGTATTTCTTCTGACGTTAACAGTCCAGATTCAGATAAGATATCATTTTACATACAAAATAAAGAAGGAATTAATTTGAATAATGTTCATGCTAAATTTAGTTCAGTATTTTTTAATGTTGAACAAACTTTTAGTGTAAAAGCTAATAGCAAAGCAGAAATAAGTATTGATGTTCCAAAGAGCAAATTAGAAAAAATTGAAGCGGGCTCTTACTTATTAACAGCTGAAGTTAAAACTGACCGAGGACTTAGAACATTAGAAGGCAGGATTTATTTAGGCGAAAAGACAGGGGTTGAATCAAAGAATGTTGTTGATGGATGGTTAATTAAAACAAATGATATTTCTAAAATAAACTATGGAAATGTAAATGAGAATGTAGTTGTTGAAGTTAAGAAAGATATAATTAGTAGATTATTTACATCATTTAGCGTTGAACCTGACTCTGCAAGCAGAAAAGGACTTTATGTAACTTATACTTGGAGTAAAAAATTAGGTCCTGCAGAAAGTTTTGCTGTTAAAATAAAGACTAATTATTTGAATCCATTATTGATTATAATAGCACTATTATTGATTGTCACAGGAATAAGAAGATATACGCAAACAAAATTAGAAATAATTAAGTCTGTATTGCCCATAAGAACAAATTCTGGACAGTTTGCATTAAAGATTAAATTACATGTAAAGGCAAAAAGAAATGTTACAAATGTTTCCTTGGTTGATAGAATACCTGGAATTGTTAAGATTTATGAAAAGTTTGATACTATAATCAAACCTACAAAGATTGATGCTAATAATAGAAGAATCCAGTGGGACTTAGGCTATATGAGTTCTGGTGAAGAAAGAACATTTAGTTATGTAGTTTATTCAACTGTCGGAGTTGTTGGTAAATTTGCATTACCCCAAGCATTGGCTGTATTCGAGAAAGAAGGACAAATCCATGAAGTTGAATCTAATATGGTTTATTTCTTAGCTGAACCTAAAAGAGACAATTAATTTTTTAGTATAATAATCTTTAAAAGAGTGTTTTTCTTATTATTTTTATGGTTGGAACAATAGATTATACTAATCCTGAAGAACACATTAACGTCGGACATTCTGAAGAATTAATGACTCAAACAACTACTCCCTCCATAGGTGAAGTAGTTAGTAAATATGGAACTCGCCTTTCAATTGTGAGCGCTCTAGCTACAACTTTACTTGCGGCAGGCCATTACAAATATCAAGACTATAGGGCAAAGAATGCACCGGAAATAATAAAAGAATATTGCGATATTAATCCTGCAGTAAAAGAATTAGGGAGAGCTATTGAACATTCCAAGAAGAATTATCTATTCGACTTTAATAGAAATAATTTTAAATCCGGAGCAATAGTTTCAAAACTTGAAAAAGTACAATTAGAAAATGCTGCTTCACAGAATGAACAGTTAGGAAATCTTGCAGGTTTGGCAGAAAGACTTCAGCTTAGAAAAGAACAAATCAATGAAGTGAATCCAGGAGTAGCAGAATATCTAGCTAGAACAGATAAGGTTTCTGGATATGTTATGATGGGACAAGCGTTTTTATTACAAATGGCGGGCCTTGGATGCACAATGTTTGCTATACCTTATGTATTTTCACACCTAAAAAGAAGAAAAGAGAAGAAAAAAGCACAATCACTTGTAGAGGTTTGTAAAGAAAAAGGTATTCCTCCTTTGAAAAATCAAAGTAACTAAAAAATCTATGACTTCGATCTTTTCGCAAGATTAGTTAAAAGGTCAATAAGATGTTCCCCTCCTTTATCTTGCTCAGACATTACTTCTATAAATTTATCTTTTAGAATGACGGCATATTTACCATAATTAGGATCAATTCCTCCGAAGGGAACATGATGCCAAACAGAACCATGGGTATAACTTGGAAGTGCTGTTGGAATTAACTCAATAAATTTTTCTCTTGAAAAATCCTTCTGTAAAACAATTGCATGATAATATCTCAGAGAATTTAAAAAAATAGAGGGCGGTAGTTTTCTACTATCTTCCCTATTTGGATTTCTTGAAATGTAATCTATACTTTCTAGATCCATAATTAAGTATATTCAATCTACTTTATAAGGATGTTTATGATAGATTTATAATATCTTTTTCCCCCCATATTTTATGAAAAAGTTGTGGTTTAAGGCTAAACACTATGGCTGGGGATGGTATCCTTGCAGTTGGGAAGGATGGCTAATTATTTTGGCTTGGATTGTTCTTTTTACTTTAACAATCACGAGAATAGATGATCATGAATGGTTGAAAAATTTGATTGCGGTTCTCATATTTACTGTAATCTTACTCTGGATTTGCTATAAAAAAGGTGAAAAACCTGGATGGAGATGGGGCTAAAATTTAAGTGTATTTGCTGCGGAGAATGTTGCAGAAAGATTTCTGATGAAGGCAGTTCTGCTAAAGGTTTACCATTATTTGAATGGGAAGTTGAAAAACTTAAGGAATTAGCTACCTCTAAAAATATTAATATTGTGATTAAGCCTATTGACTGTGTATTTGATAAAAAAAGTAAAAAATATTTCTGTACGGGGTATTCTTTGACTCAGGAACCTTGTCCTTTTTTGAGTGAGAATAAATGTATAATACATAAAAATAGGCCAATTGTTTGTCGAGCTTTTCCAGTTGCTAGAAATCCCGAATTTTTAGATGAGGTTCCTAGCTTGAGTTGCTTCTCCAATTGCCCTAATTTCGATTTTAAGGCGTTTTTGAGAGAGTCTTTAGGTTTGGAAGAGGGAAAGGACTTTAATTTGCCTAAAGAAAAGCTAAGAGAGAAATATACAAAAACCTTTGATGAAGAGACAATGAAAAATTCTTTTAAAAGAGATAGTGTTTTAAGTTTCTTTGACGAAACAATGGCTGCGCTTTCTGATAAAGGCTTGATTGATATTGAGTTAGTTAATAAAATTCCGGAAGGAGTAAAAGTTATTCCGTTTTTAGAGTTTTTAGTTGAAGAAGGATTTATGGCGGAAGAAGATAAAAAAAAGAGAATTAAAGAATTTTAAATATAAAATTAATTACTTTTTCTTCACATTAATACAGGCCTTACAAGCTTTAAAATGTCTAACTTTAAATGTGTGGGCATAATTACTGTGCAATTTGTATTTCTTCTTAATTAACTTACTAAATCTACAGGTTCTTTTATGATAAGTTTCTGCTAATGTTGAACCAACAAACTCGTATTTAGGGATATTTAAGTTTCTATGCGGAGCCTTTACTGTTCTATAAACAATTCTTTCAACATCTACAGGAACTTCCTTGACTATTTCTTTTTCTACAATTACTGGTCGATCGATAAAAACTTCTTTCTCTACTGCATAGGGCCGATCTATAAACACATTTTTTTCTACAGGAATTTCTCTTATTACTTCCTTTTCAATAAATTGGATAGGATTTACGTTCACTTTCGGATCTATAATTAAAATCCCCCATATTGCAAAGAGTGTTGTAAAAATCCAACACAACACTGTAATTTGGATAAGTGTTAGTTGAAAAATTGTGTGAATTAAAAGTGCAAGAGTTATAACTAGCATTCCGACTAAAATCACCATTAAATTTTTTAGTGTTTTACTATTTCTTTTGTTTTCCATAAGTTAACTAATAACATGAAGTATTTAAACATATGTATTTGTTATTACTTTCTAGTGACATACAATTTAACAGAAAAGCTATGTATAATTTTATCTAAGTAGAAAAAGAAAAGGAAATTTGAAAGGTAATTTAATCTTCATCCACGGATTTTGGAAGTTCTATTTTAAATAATGTTGAATTTGTTTTATCACTAGTCTGGAAGGTGATTTCTCCACCATGAGCTCTTGCAAATAATCTTGCAGTGTGGGTTCCAATACCATTACCTTTTTTCTTTCCAGATGTTGCACCATACGCAAACAATTTTTCAGGATCTCTTAACTCTTTAGGAATTGCCCCCTTGTTTGTAATTTCAATAGAAAGATTATCCCTATCTGAATTTAGATAAATATGTACCTCAGTGTTGTCCAAGGCAGCCTCATATGCGTTTTGAATGAGATTACTCAAACAACTTCTAATTTTGTCTTCTTCTCCATTAAATAACGCAAAATCCTCCGCAACATGGCTTTCAACCATATTATAAACTATTTTTACAGGTTTCTTTAATTTTTTTACTACTCCTTCATCTACTTCCTCTCTTGCTTCATTAATTATATGGAGAAGATTAATTCTTTGAGGTTGCAAAATATACTCTCTTCGCTCCATTCTTTCCATGTCAAGATATTGTTGATACATATTAGCTACTCTTTTAATACGCTTTTCCAAAAGAGGAAGATAACTAACAACTTCACTAGTCAAATTAAATACATCTGCTTTATCAGTTGGCTCTAATAGCATGTGTACTAATTCTACTTGAGAACTAGCAACTGCCAAAGATGAACGAGCATCATGTGAAAAACAACTTATTACCTTCTTAGTAGAAACTAAATCTTGCTCTAATTTACTTACCTTCGTAGATAATCCATCAGCTCTTGCTCTTTCTTCTTCATACATTGCTTTGTAATCTTCCATAAATCTATGTCGAGTTATTCCTTTTTAAACTTTTGTTTTTTACTATTAATTAGGGACTACAATTTTAGAATTAAAAGTAAGTTTTTTATACTTAAACTAATTCAATAAAATATGAAAAGAATGATTTTAACTTCAGACGGAATTTCTAACAAGAAATTGATAGATGAAACTAAAAAACTATTAGATAAACCAGTTTCTGAATGTAGGGTACTTATTGTTCATACATTATTAGAAAAAATACAACTAGAATTTGTCAAAGCAGTTGAAAAACAGTTAATAACACTTGGAATAAAAAAGAAAAATATGGTTCGTGCGAATATTACGGAAAATATCTCTACCCCTCTAGGAAATTTTGATATTGTTTATTCTTGCGGAGGAAACACGTTTTATATTTTAGACAGAATGAAAAAAACTGGTTTTGATAAATATATTAAAAATTTTATAAGTAAAGACAAACTCTACATTGGCGTTAGTGCTGGAAGCATAATAGTCAATGATTCGATTAAAGGGGTTGATTTTGGAAGCCAGGGAGACAGCAACGATATTAATCTTAAAAATTTGAAAGCAATTAATAGTGTAAAATTGTTCATTTTCCCACATTATGAAAATACTCTTTCTGCAGAAATTAAAGAACTTAAGAAGATAGTTAAATCTCCAGTTTATATAATAAAAGACGGCGAAGCAATAGTTATTTTAGGAAAGAAGATTACTAAAATTTAAAATTAATTACTTGTTTTTCCGCTTACGTATTCTGCATCTAAACTTTCAAAAACTTTTCTTACAGGAACGATCTCCTTACATAAATGAGCATTTAAACCACAAAAAGCATAGCCGTTTTCGAGTTTGCCCTTTTGAGCATTTATCAACGATGCTGCAATACAATAGGGAGTTTCTCTTGGTTTGCAAGATTTGATACAATGATACCCACATTTATTAGGGCGTGTTTCGCCCCGCCTTACTGCAGCCAAAAATTCGTTATCAATTGCTCTCCCAGGCATGCCTACTGGACTGTCGATTATTATAATGTCTTCCTTTGTTGATCCAAGATATTCTTGTTTGAACCTTATATCTGCATCACATTCATCTGTTGTTACAAATCTGGTTGCCATTTGAACACCTGCTGCACCAAGATCTTGATATTTCTTTATGTCTCCACCATAGAAAATTCCGCCTGCTGCAATCACAGGTATTCCATAAGGTTTGACTACTTGAATAACTTCAGCAACTATTCTTGCAAGTCCATTTCTTACGAAGTTAGGGTCTGCTAGTTGCTCTCTTGAAAAACCTAGATGCCCTCCAGCCATTGGACCCTCTACTATGATTCCGTCCGGTAAATGATTATATTTAGACCATGCTTTACACATCATTTCAGCAAGTCTTGCGGATGAAACAATGGGAAGTAATTTTATGTCTTTACCATTTAGAAAAGAAGGAAGATCTTTTGGAATTCCTGCGCCAGAAATAATTAAGTCAACACCTTCTTCAACTGCTGCTTCAACTTGTTGTTGGTAGTCTGTAAGAACATGCATAATATTTACACCAATTACACCGTTTGATTTTTTTCTTGCTGAACGGATTGTTTCTCTGAACGCTTCAGTACTATGATTATTATAGTTTCCATCTAATTCATTTAAGAAATTTAACCCAACGCTAGCAATTATTCCTGCTCCGCCTTCATTTGCAACTGCTGCAGCAAGATCATCTTTAGAAATTCCAACACCCATTCCTCCCTGAATAAGACTAAACCCTATGTCTCCAAATTGTATTGGTTGAATGTTATTTAGCATAAAAATAGGTCTTTTTTTAGATATAAATACATTTGTATAATCAAAAGAATATATTTTTTAAGATAGATAAAAACCTAACTTATACTGAAAATTCCTATCCTCTCACCAGGAAGCGGAATTTTTTTCCAGTTCTTAGGGGATTACTTCTCTAGAAAATTGATAGATTTTGAATTTACTTCAACTTTTGAGATTTTGTCTTTCAAAAAAGAATTGTAAATATCATCCATTATATAAATTCTAATTCCTTCATTATTCCAACCAGATAAGTCTTCTACCCAAATAAGGAGCTCTTCTTGCCACTTCTTTACTGAAAACTTGTCAAATAACAGAGAATTATTTTTGATAGAAATATTTGGAAAATTTTTTAACAATTCTAATGTTTCCTTGCACCCCTCTTCCAATTCTGAAGTCCCGAAATCCATGCCCTTTCTCAAGGTTTTGTCAGTATCCCAAATCTTCGCCAACTGCAAAATAGACATGATTACTCGAATCTCTTTATTTTTGGATTCTGCAATAAATTCTACAGACATTTCATGAGGTATTAATTTTACTTCATTAAATTTGAATTCCATATTATTTCTAATAAAAACTTTCCTTAAAAATCTTCTTATGTAGGTTCGATTCCGTGTTTTTTAAATCCCTAAAAATATCGACCATAAATCCTATCCCCTCACCAGGAATCGAACCGGGGTAACACGGGTCCTGCTGACATCATATTCTAGCGAATACAATCTTATCGCATCTCATCCTAACCCGAAAGGGTATGTCCATGCTAGTAACCTACAGCCGCGTGCTCTACCATTGAGCTATGAGGGGGTTAAACTAGTATATTTTTAGCGGTTTTTAAAGGTTTAGAATTTAACTTTTAGATATTCACTCGTTCTTTAATCGTAGCTAAATAAATTGGTTTTGGATTGTGCTCTTTGCAAAAATTTTGAAATTCTGAGGAAATTTCTTTTTGAGTCCTATTCTTGTTTGAAGAATTATTAATTTCAGAGTTTATTTCTGAAAAACAATCTGGATTTCTAAGAGCTTCCCTACCAATCATTATTCCTTTAATGTTTTTTCTGTTTTCAGTAGAAATCATTTCCATTAATTTTTTTGCATCTTCAGAATTATTTACTCCTCCATTCAAAACTAGTGGTAAGCTGAATGATGCTATTTCATTAATCAAAGAATAGTCGTATTTTGCAGAGGAAGATTCTTGAGCATGTTTAAAATGAATAGTTACATTTGTAAAATTAGGGTTGTCCTTTGCAATCTTCTCTAATTCGCCTAGTAAAGTAATGACTTTGCCTTGCCTTACTTCCATATCGTTTAAACCCAGCCTTAATTTTATTCCAACTTTAAATTTGTCTTGCTTCAATAATTCTTTTATTAGATTACAAACTTTAGTGACTCTTTTTATCAAAGCAGGACCTTGCCCAATTCTAATTAAATTTGGTGAAGGACAGCTCGCGTTTAGTTGAATTCCGTAAACATTATCTTTCTCCGGATGATTTTTTATTTCCTCTTCCAACTTCTTAATAAAAGCAAAGCATTCAGTTTCTTTTGAAGTTGCAACTTGAACCCATTGCCTTTGTCCTTCTATTTTGAAAGTATCTATTTCTTCCCAAATATTTGATCTCTTTATTAGATTGGTCAAACTTAATACACCAGTATAAGAATCTGTTGCTGGAAGGCACAGTTTTCTAAATGCCCAGCAAGTTATATTTTCCATTGAAGCTAAATGAATTTCCATACAATCAAATATTAGAATGAGTTTATATCTTTTTTTATTTAACCAGCCTTGCTTCAAAGATCAACTTTTAACAATGAGACCACATTTCTTCAAAAAAACTAGTGTAGCTGTCTTTTACTTCTTTACTGGTTATAATTAAAACTTTTATAGGATTTGCTTTCCACATAACAATAATTACTTTATTTCCATAAATCCAAGTAGAAGTTTGGCTCGGATTTTTCCATGCAACATATTTTACATCACCCACAGCAATCTTTCCTACAGGCTCTTTTTTTGCAGACTCATTTAACATAACTCGGCATTTTAATTTTAAATTCTTCTTTAATTCCTGGGTCTGCCCATAATACTCTTCTCCAAAATGCTCAATCATTTCGTTTCCACGACCCATAAATAAATATTCCTTTTTTGTTCGGTAACAATAATCAAACAAATCTTTCAAAAATGTCTTGAATCCATCGTCACCAGTTAAAACTTCCATCGCAGGTTTTTCCAAAAGTTCATTTAACTGTGATATCTGTTTTATTTCTTGTATTTTTTTATCCATGTCCTTAAGTTTTTTTCTTTCAATCTCAATTTTTTTATGAAATATATTAATATTGGTTAAATGGTAATAACCAGCACCATCTCGCCTTATGAAACTCACAAATCCTTTTTCGCATAATTTTTGCAGAGAATTGTAAACTGTGCCTCTGTGTAAATTAGTTCTTTCTATTATTTGCCCAATTTGGGATTCCTTTAAAGACAGAAGTGTTTTGTAAATTTTTGCTTCAATAGGCGTCATTCCAAATCTCGTTAGAAATTCTTCTTCCATAAATATTCTAAATATAAATGATATTTAAATATATCTTTTTTGTCGCCGTCAATTACGACAGTCTTGAATTAAATATGTTTAGAAAGTGAATGAAATATGGAAACAACTACTGAATTAATTGACAAAATAGAAGATGAAAACAAGAAGAACTATACGGCTAGCTAACCAACACTTATAGAAGGTAAGAAAGAAAGTATAGACAGTGCAAGAGTCTCAGCAGATACAGTTCTCAAAGACAGCAGGATTAGGGACACTATTGGAAGATTTTTTGGAGGTTTTCTTGGAATTATGGTTTTATTCGGATCAGTTACAAATGTAATTCAAGATTTTAAGACGAAGAAAACAAGCCCCTGGGTTTATTCAAGAATAGTAGTTGATTTTGTTGCTTCTGGTGCACTAATAGGGTATGCCCTCAATCAAACACTTATGGGCCTAATAACTGGATTTTTTATAGGAATTGTAACTTTAATTATGGAACTTATTTATTTGAAGAAATAATTCTCTAAACCTTTATTAACCCTTCCGAGCTTTGATGTTTATGAAAAAAAAGAAGTTAACGGACAGCCATGTTCCTCCGAAAATCGCTGGTCCGATTGGGGAAAAAATTGCTGAAAAAAATAGTCTTTTACACGGCCCAATTCTAAAAGTTTTGATGTTCCTTTCATTACCAATAATTTTTGCAATGCTCTTACAGATGATTTACAGCTTGACAGATATGTTTTGGGTTGGTCGTTTGGGTGCAAATGCGGTTGCTTCTATTTCGCTTAGCTGGCCAGTTTTATTCTTGATTACTTCTTTTGGAAGTGGATTGGCAATGGCAGGAACTATTTTGGTTTCGCAGCATAAAGGAAGGGAAGACAAAGAGAAAGTTAATTTTGTATCTTCACAAACAATTTCTATTATGTTTTTTATCTCAATTATCTTAGGAATAGTTGGCTATTTCTCTTCTAACTTTCTTATAACTTTAATGGGTGCGACTCAAGAAGTTAATTTTGATGCAATTAGATATTTACAAGTTTCATTCATTGGCCTAGTTTTCTCTTATGTTTATTTTAGCTTTCAATCTTTAATGAGAGGTGTTGGAGAAGTTAAAATTCCACTGTATATTGTAATTGGATCAGTAATTTTAAATCTTATTTTGGATCCTATTTTTATACTTGGCTGGAAGATTATTCCAGGATTTGGTGTTGCTGGTGCAGCATGGACAACGATAATTTCTCAAGCAATTTCATGTTTAATTGGAATTTATATTTTACTCAGAGGAAACCACGTAATTAAAATGCACGTCAAAGATATATTTCCTAAGTGGAATATTTTCAAAAAAATGTTTTTATTAGGTCTGCCTTCTGCAATCGGACAATCAATGCGTTCTATAAATATGTTAGTCTTGACCGTTTTAGTAGCTGGATTTGGAACGATATCTATTGCAGCATATGGTCTGGGAGTTAGAGTGCTTTCATTAGTTATTGTACCTGCAGTAGGTTTCTCAATGGCAATATCTACGATGGTTGGACAAAACATAGGGGCTGGAAAATTAAATAGGGTAGAAAAAATTTCTAATAGTGGAATGATAATTTCCTTCCTTTCGCTAACTCTCTTAGGAGCTGTATTTTTTATATTCGCAAAAGATATCATAACCTTATTTGTTCCGGGCCAAATAGAATTAATTTCTGAAAGTGCATATTATGTGCGGGCAATGGCATTAAGCTTTGGATTCATAGGATTTCAAATGGCTATAAATGGTATGCTTATGGGTTCTGGACATACTAGAAAAGCCATGGAGTTATCAATTATATCTTTAATATTCTTATTCGGATTTGCATTTGGATTATCCAAATTTACTACTTGGGGAATAAACGGAATTTGGTGGTCGTATCCAATATCAAATGTTTTAACTGCATTAGTTTCTTGGCTGTACATAAGAGATGGAAAGTGGAAAAATAAAAAAATTATTTAATAGGCAATTTAGTCAAAGATACTAAAGATCCCTTTTACCAATAATAAGCATCGTTTTGACTCACTAAATGAGCTGCCCTTACTTGATCTTCAGGACTCATGGAATCCCATAAAGAAATTCTAGGCGTGTGTTTTTCAAGGCCAGAAGAAGACCCCCTCACGTTTCCTGAGACTCTCAATACTCCAGCTCCTTGCTGATATGCTTGCGGTTTGTATTGTGTTTCGTTCACCATATTTTATTTAATAAAAGAAAGATTATATGTGTAGCCAATAGGAACAATGTGAGGTATATTTTCAATAGTGAAAAATAAATTCTAAGAATTTTATCTATCAAACAGTTGTAGTATTTTGCAAGCAAGTTTATAATCTAAGAGAAGTTGAATTAGACATGGCAGATGATGTAAACATAGAAGATATTCTTCAGGAAGCGATCAAAAGAAAAGCTTCAGATATACATATTAAAAATGATATACCTATAATTATTAGAAAACAAGGAATTTTAGAATCGGTTACTGAAGACCATATAAGTGCTTTAGAAATTGACGATATTGTAAAAAAATTATTAATTCCTGAAAAAATTGAAGAGTTTGCAAGAGAAAAACAAGTAGACTCTTCCTATAGTTATTGCGGGTATAGATTTAGAGTGAATACTTTTAGAGATGAAAACGGAGTAAGCCTTGCAATAAGAGTAATTCCTAGTGAGATTATGTCTGTTGAAAAAATAGGTTTTCCATATAAAGAAATTTGGGAGGAGATTACACATATGAAGAAAGGACTTATATTGGTTTGCGGTGCAACTAACTCTGGAAAATCTACAACTAATGCTGCCCTAATTCAAAGAATAAATGAAACGCGTGGCGAACATATCGTTACTATTGAAGACCCAATTGAATATCTTTATTCTGGCGGTCAAAGTATGATTTCACAAAGAGAAATAGGAAGACACGTAACTTCATTTGAAAAGGGATTAGAGGCCGCTTTAAGGGAAGATCCAAATGTGCTATTAATTGGAGAAATAAAGAATAATGAAACTGCGAAAATTGCTTTGCAGGCTGCAAATTCAGGCCATTTAGTTTTTACTACATTACATAGTGGGGATAGCGGACAAGCTATTTGGGAGTATGCATCTAGATTTCCATCAGAAGAACAAGACTCTGCTAAAAAACAGCTTGCTGATTCTCTAAAATACGTTCTTTGCCAAAGACTTATTCCTTATGAACTGGGAGAGAAAAGAACTTTGATTATGGAAGTGGCAAATGTGGGTAAATCTAATGCTGTAAGAAATATGATAAGAAAAGGAGAATATCACAATATTGTCGACCAAATAAGCAGAGAGAAAACAAACTATTCAATAACAATGGCCCAACATGCAAAGATGCTAGGTTTTCATGTTGAAGAATAGGATTTTAATCGTCGCAATCTTCTATAGAAATTTCGTGAATGCTTTCGTAGGCCTTTTTTCTTTCCTTAGAACATGTAGGGCAGTATTTTTTCTTAAA
Source organism: Candidatus Woesearchaeota archaeon (assembly GCA_964440825.1). Classification (GTDB taxonomy): domain Archaea; phylum Nanobdellota; class Nanobdellia; order Pacearchaeales; family GW2011-AR1; genus CABMGO01. The sequence continues at coordinate 21,858 of CAYYKU010000003.1, read as the reverse complement.
GTGTGCTAATGTGTCAAAGTCGAACTCTTTCTTACAATCCGGACATAATCTTTTCTTTATCATACTAATTTCACGAAAGGATGATTTAAAAAACTATTCAAAAAGCTTATAATGGCTAAATTGTTAATTTGGAGATGGAATACTTTTTTCTACTTGGCAGAAACCCGACATTATCCTATGCGGAAGTTATCTCTTACTTGAAAAGCCACGGAATTGCTTATGAAATTGTTTCTTTTGATAATAATTATTTGATAGTTTCGGTTGCGGATGCTATTAAATTTAATGTACAAGACTTTGGAGGAGTTTTGAAAATTGCAAAAGCAAATCCAATAAAAACTAACAAGGATTTGAAAACATACATCGATAATTATTTTGCTCCAGAAAGAAAGTTTAATTATACTGTAATTGGAAATGGCGAAGAGGAAACCGTTTCAGAGATTGAAGATATGCTTCAAAAGAAGTTCAAAGAAGAGAAACTTAAGGCGCAAGTTAGACATAGCCAAGGTAGAATAAAAATGCAAGAAGGTGATGATTTTGAGTTTACTCATGCAGATGTAGAATTTTTCTATTATAATAATCAAAAAACAATTTATTTTGGTTTAGTAGAACAGAACTATTCTTATAAAGAAGTCAAAGAAAGAGATATGCATAAACCAGTCAGGAGAGAGGCACTTGCTATTTCGCCAAGACTTGCCAAAATTTTGATTAATTTGTCTCAAGTTAGAGAAGGTGAATTGCTTGCAGATCCGTTCTGTGGAATTGGAGTAATTGTTCAGGAAGCTATCTTGAGAGGGATAAATTGCATCGGAGGAGATAAAGACAGATATGCAATTACAGGAGCTAAACAAAATATTGAGTGGTTAAAGTCTAAATATGATGTAAAGGGAAGAGCTAGATTGAATATTGGAGATTCTGTGAGATTCCCTACTGCTAGAATTAATGGCGTTGCAACGGAACCTGCTTTAGGAGAACTTGTTAGGAAAAAAATGAAAGAACGAGATGCTCCAGAATATATCGCTGAATTTGAAAAATTGATTATTCCAATTTTAAAAAGAATGAAAGAATTGAAAACTCCAAATGCAAAAATTGTTTTGACAATGCCATTTATTAGAAAATATTGCGTTAGTGTTTATAGAATTACTACCGCAACCGGATTGAAAGTTTACGAGCTAGATGAGAAAGTCCCAATGCCGATAAAGGAATCTAGAGAAAAACAATTTGTTGGAAGAGAAATTTTAATATTAGTGTAAATTATTGACTCAAGTACAACTAACAAATAAATTAATTATTTACATCTCAACTTTCTTTTGTGGTGGATTATCTTCTAAGGCTTTTACCCATTCAGAAACTTCCTTAGCAGCATCAGCATTTACGGATAAAGAATCAATTCCTTGCCCAACTAAAAACTCGACCATTTCCTTTTTAGATGCAGCTTGTCCGCAAATAGATGTTTCTACCTTAAATTGCTTACATTCTCTTATAACTTTTGAAAGTTGTTTTAATACTGCCCAACCAGTTTCATTATATAGATATTGAACCTCATCATTTCCCCTGTCAATTGCTAAAGTATATTGAGTTAAATCATTTGTTCCAAAGGAAATGAAATTTATGCCTTGTTGACAGAAGTCTTTGATTAAAATTACAGCTGCAGGAGTTTCAATCATTAATCCCCATTTAATATTTGGATTGCCAATCATTTCCAATTCTTCTAAAATCTTTTTAGCAGCTTTAACTTCTTCTAGGGAAATAATCTGCGGGAACATTACTCCGAACTTATGCCCTTTATCTGCTAATTCTTTCATTGCGAGTAATTCAGCCTTGAAAATCTTAGGATGTTTTAATGAGAATCTTATTCCGTGCAAACCGAGCATTGGATTTCTTTCTATTTCTTTAGGTGCTCCTTCTAAATTAGAATATTCATCAGAACGTATATCAGATGTCCTTACCCAAATTTCTTTTCCAATAAAATTCTCAGCTATTTTTTCAAATCCTTTTTTCAAAACTTCTTGATATTCATCAATTTTTTCATTATCTTCATAGTAAAGTGGATGCTTTCCATTTGTAGCAATAATTCCTTCCATTCTTACTAAACCAACACCATATGCCTTTGTTTTTGCTGCACGTTCTGCAAATTCTGGTAAGTCAACCAAAACTTTAATTTTTGTTTTTGTTTCGACTACGGGAAGAACTTCAACTTTCTTATTTTCTGCTTTACCTAAGTAAACTTTACCATTTGTACCGTCAACAGTTACTTCTTGACCATCTTCTAAAACAGAAGTAGCATTATCAGTTCCAACAACAGCAGGAATACCCATTTCTCTAGAAACTATTGCAGCATGAGCAGTCACTCCACCCTCATCAGTTACAATTGCAGAAGCCTTTTGCATAGAAACCACCATATCCGGGTTAGTCATTTGTGTTACTAAAACGTCACCCTCTTTTATTTTATCTAAATCTTCCATTAATCTAATAATTCTTACAGGACCAGATCCAATACCTGGACTTGCACCTAAGCCAGAAACTAAAATCTTTCCAGATAACTCTGCATCTCCACGTTTATCAACTAAGGTTGTAACAGCTCTTGTTTGTACGATAAAGATTGCACCATCTTCCATTGCGAATTCAATATCTTGCGGATGCCCATAATGTTTCTCTAACTTTACAGCGAATTCTGCTAATTGTTTAACTTCAAATGTTTTCAAAACTTTTTGCTTAGCTTTTTCAGGACTTAATATTACAGATTTAGTTATACCTGAAGAATCTCTAACTATTGCCATTTTCTTTTCAGAAACGGATTCACTAATAATATCAAAATCATTTGAAACCACATAACTGTCTGGTTTGATTCTGCCTGAAACAATACCTTCTCCCTGGCCAAAAACAGCTTCAATTAAAATATGCTCTTGCTTTACTGGATCTCTAGAAAACATAACTCCAGATTTATCAGAGTTAATCATTCTTTGAACCACTGCAGCAATCCCAACGTAAGCATCGAAACCTTTTTTCAATCGATAATAAATTGCTCTTGCTGTAAATGCGGATGCAAAAACTGCTTTAACTTTTTGAATTAATTCATCATTTCCTTTTACGTTAATGAAACTATCTTGTTGTCCTGCAAATGAAGCCTCTGCTAGATCTTCAGCTGTTGCAGATGAACGAACTGCGACAAAAATAGAATCTCTCGCTGTTTTCATAATTGCTAACGCATCAGGTGCTGCTTTCATTTCATTTAAGTCTACATTAAAGTTATCATAAGCTTCAACTATTTCTTGCCGTAAGTCTTCAGGCATTTTTGTTTCAATAATTAGTTCTCTAACTTCTTTAGCTTTTTCAGTTAGAACTTTTGTATCTTCAATATTCATTTTGGAAAGCAAGTGATTAATTTTTTCTTTTAGACCCGTAGCTTCCATGAAATAATGATGTGCAGTTGTTGTTACAATAAAAGCAGGAGGAACGGGGAAACCAGAATTATACATTTCACCTAAATTTGCACCTTTACCGCCGGCAATTGGAACGTCTGTTTTAGAAATCTCCGATAACCACGCAATATACCTCTTTTCCATATTGTATTAAAATGATTGAGATATTTAAAGGTTGTGGATACAAAAAAATTATCCTATCTTAGTTCCATTTTCAACTTTCTTCTCTGGAGAAACTAAGATACAAGTATCGGATCCTGCAGTTCCTGCTGCCAATAACATTCCTTGAGATTCAGAGCCTTTCATTTTTCTCGGTTCTAAGTTTACAATAACAATAATTTGTTTTTCTGTAAGTTCTTCTTTAGAGTAGTATTTCTTTATTCCTGCCAAAATTGTTCTTTGACCAATTTCTGTTCCTAAATCAACCGTTAACTTCCAAAGTTTGTCTGCACCCTCTAAATCTTCAACGTTTTTTATAGTTCCAACTCTTAAATCTAATTTTGCGAAATCATCGTATTTAATCATGTCTGCCATTGTAATTATTCCAGATATTTCTTGTTTAATAACTTTTTGATTGTTTTTATAATTCAAAATATAATCTGAATAAAAAGGATTCTTTGATAAATACCCTAATATATCTGCTGTATTCTCTGGTTTTTCATTTGCAAATTCTGAGCAAAGCTTTGTGATTTCACTTTGACTAGATTTACCGAATTCTATTCTTTTAACTTTGCCATTTTTTAGCTTAAAAACAAATAATATCCTTTCTCCAACCACTTCGTTCCAAAATCCATTATCTAATTTGTTTTCAACTAATGATAGGTATTCTTTAAGTTTATTATCTGGAATTAAGAGAAGCCTATCTTCGCCCTTCTTTTTTATTTTAATATCTAATTTTTCTAATTCTTTATCTAAAATTCTTTCAGCACCCATCAAATAACTTTTATAATTATTTACTGAAGATTTGTTTTGTTCTATAGGTTTTTCTTCTACTTCTATTTTTGTAAAGAGGATATCTGCTTTCTTAATCTTTGAAACTTTAAGAGGTTTAGAAATTTCTTTATAGTCTATCTTAAAATTAAAAACTTTTGAAATCTTTTCGCAGGTTCCAGGCATAAAGGGAGAGAGTAAAATCGTAATTGCTTTTATTGAATCTGCTAATTCATAAAGGGCCTTTTTATCTCCTGTTTTCCAAGGTTCAGTTTCTTGAACGTATTCGTTTGTTTTGTCTATGAAAGAGAAGATTTCATTCAATGCTTTATCAATTTCATAGTTTTCAAAATGAGTTTCTATTTTCTTAAGATTTAATTTATTCAAAAGTTTATTTTCTGTTTTAGTTAAACCATATTTTTCCACTAAAGCAGAAACTCTTGAGACCAAATTTCCCAATTTGTTTGCCAATTCAGTATTATGTCTTTCAATTAGTGCCTTTTCAGAAAAATCTCCGTCTTGTCCGAAAGCAGTATTTCTAAATAAAAAATACCTAGCGGAATCTACTCCCGCAATTGAGATTAGTTCATCTACGTTTATAACTTTCCCAACTGATTTTGATATTTTCTCTTTATCAAATGTCCACCATCCATGAGCAAAAACACTCTTTGGCAAATCTAGCCCTACAGACATTAAGAAAGCTGGCCAGTAAACCGTATGAAACCAGACTATGTCCTTTCCTACTAGATGAACTTCTGCTGGCCAATATTTACTTTTGCCCTTTTCTCTTGTTGCGGAGTAATAATTGAATAATGCATCAAACCAGACGAAGCAAACATGTTTTTTATCAAAAGGTAAAGGTATTCCCCAATCAAAACTTGTTCTAGAGATACTTAAATCTTGAAGCCCTTCTTTTACTGAGTTGATTATCTGATTTGCTCTTTCTTTTGGCAATATAAAATTTGGATTGTCTTTATAGAGTTTTAGTAATTTATCTTTGTATTTAGATAACTTAAAAAAATAACTTGCTTCGTTTAGATTTTCTACTGGCTTTTTGTGTATAGGACAGCAACCCTCTTCTAAATCTTTTTCAGTATAATATGCTTCACAACCAACACAATAAAGTCCTTTGTAACTTCCAAGATAAATATCTCTATTATCAAAACATTTTTGCAAAACTTCTTGTATAACTTTTTCGTGTGCTTTGTCTGTTGTTCGTATAAAATAATCATATTCTACATTTAGCTTCTTCCATGCAGATTTGAACTCGGGAATTAATGCGTCTATAAATTCTTTCGGCTTCTTGCCTTTTGCAAGTGCTGTTTTTTCTAACTTTTTACCATGTTCATCCGTTCCTGTTAAGAAGAACACGTCTTCACCCAATAATTTATGCCATCTTGCTAGAATATCCGCCGCAACAGTTGTATATGCATGACCTATATGGGGAATATCATTAGGATAATAAATTGGTGTTGTTACATAAAACTTCTTTGTTTTCTTTGCTGCTATTTTTTTCTCCATACTTCACTAAAGAAAGAAGCGTATAAAAATATAACTGATTTAAAAAAGTAAAAGTTTTTGTAATTCCGACAAATGAAGAATTACAAATGGTTAGAAACGCAAAGAGTGTTTTAAAAAAATAAATTTAACAAATAACTTGTGAATACTTAAAAGTCTCTTTTAAACAATCCAAAGCAGCGCGCTTATAGTTTTCATCTAAGAAAGGGGCAAGCTCGCTAGGAATCTCTTCTACTGCCTTATTGAATACATTAAAAATATTAAATACATCTGGAGATATTGGAGCACATACGCCTTTTTTTGCAAGGTCCTCAAGATTCCCTATATAACTATAAAGACCTGTAGCAATTTCAAGAGGATAGGTTTCGAAGTTAGGAATAGTCTTGTGCCCTAATTTCATTTCATCTCTCTTAAACATATCAAATCTTTTAAAGTTTCCAGGTTTTACATTTAAAGTATGGATTCCGAAAGAGAATAATTCGGAGTCTTCTAGGCTGCCACTTGTTCTTTTTACCCTAAATTTTTCTCGAGTAATAGGTACGGCTGCAATAGTAAATAATGTACTTTTTATCGCTAAATCTTCCCAAGGTTCTCGTTTAAATCCTAAATATTTAGAATCATAGGCTCCTTTTACATAGGGATATGCCTTGGAAGGCCAAACATCTTGGATAAATCTCACTATATTTTCTTTTGATCCAATACAGTATTGTGCAGGTTCCATAAATAAATATCAAAAAAAAGAGTATTTAAGGATTTATATAAAATAAATAAGAGCCGGTTTTCCGGCTCAAATAATTTTTTTAAGCAATAAGTATACTTCGTTCTTCGTCTCTCTTCTTTGAGATTGTTCTGCTTGTCACGATTAAAGGTTCGTATAAGTTTCTTGCTTGTGTTTCTGTGAATCCTAAATTAGCCATAACGCCAAGATAATCATCTGCAGTTAATCGACAACCAGCATTCATTCCGAAGTAAAGATGTGTTTCTTTTTGTGCACGTTTGTCCTCAATCATTTGAGTAAGAACTTGTCCATATTTTGGATATTCCGTACAAAAATCACTTACTGCTTCAGACATTGTTCTTGCCTTAAGCTTATCTTCTACTTCTACTCTTGCATAAACTCTTTCTCCAGAGTAATCTGCTCCAGGTAAGTCAATAGCATTTGCTAGTTTTGGTTTCATTCTTTTAAGTTTACCAGACATGCTAGATATTGGAACATCCATTCTATCTGCTGCGATCAAACTTATAAGTTGTCTTTCAAGTTGTTCTGTCATTTTCTCCTCGCGATTTGCATTCGTGAAATAGTCTATCTGAAAACAGTTTATTGTCTTTGACAACTATTTATTCGAAAGCGAATCGTTCGTTCCTCCATTGTAATTTAGTTAACATTAAAGCCCCATGTAAAGAGAAACTTCATGATCTATATGGTGAAATAAAACACATTCAGGATGAGTTTTTTCTATTTTTTCTTTGTAATCTTCAAAACTCTTATCGTATGGACCCATGTGCCATCGGATTAGCATCGCTTCTTGATCTGTAAGACTTATGTGTCTTTGAGCTATAAGCGTGGAACGTTCACCATGTCCAAATGGAAAAGCTTCTTCTATTTTGTAAGGTTTAGCTTCGGATGTCTTTCCGCCTTTCAAAGTATTTTCAACGTATAAATCAATTTTGCAAGCATCGTGTAGAAACGCAGCTAAAACTCTCGAATCTTTTGGAACTTCTAATCCGTAATGATCTACTTGTCTATCAAATTCTTTGTAAATTTCATAACTATGCGCGGCTAGGCCGCCTTTAAAATTTCCGTGATGTCTAGTACTTGCGGGAGCATAAAAAAAATCACTTCCAGTTAACCAGTTACATAAATCGCCTATACCTTCTCGCTTAATTCCTTTGATGAGCCCAAGCATTTCTTTTTTATTCTTCTCAATTTGCACTTCAGTTAGAGTTTCACTCATTTTGTCCTCCGAATGTAGAATACATTTTTCTTACTTTTTCAGTTGTTGATACGTTAGTTATACTCTTGTCTTCTCTTATTCTTTTTAGCCAAGCAATTCTTAATGAGTAAGCGTTTGCGCCATCATAACCACAAGAGTGCCAAGTATTATTTCCGTAATGACAGTTCATAGATGCAATTTCTAAAACTGCAGAATTTTCTGGTTTTACAAAATAGGAAGGCATTTGCTCAGAGTTTTTTTCTATTGCTGGATTTAAGAATATATTTTCTGGTTTTTCTTCGCAGAGTTTTCCATTTAAAATAGTAGCTAGTGTTTTATTTGCTCCTTCTCTTTTTGCATTAACTTTTGCAAGTGTTTCAAATCTTCCTTCTGCTAGATTATAAGTTCCGCATAGAACTTGCGAAATTGAATCTCCATCTAAATAAACGCCCAGTATTGCTAAATCAAGAGTTTCTGCTCTTTTGAGTTTTAACCATTCAGTTGTTTCTTTTCCAGGCAAGTATAATGAATTTGGATTTTTACAAACTAATCCTTCGTATTTACTATCTGTTAATTCTACAAACCATTCTTCTAGCTTTACTGGTTCTGTGAAACTTCTTTGAACACTCGGACTTATTCTTGCTTCTAAAATTCCTTCGGTGACTTTTCTTCTTTCGATTAGAGGTAAATTAATTAATTTTTTATCTTCCCAATATAAAGTATCAAATGCAGTAAGCCCTACTGGAAATTCAGAGGTTAAACCAGATTCTAAATATTTCTTTAAACTTTCAGAAGAAACTTTATTTCTGAATCTCTTTTTTATTGACTGAAATCCATCATAGCCTATTAAACCAAAACCAGTAACCTCTGTATCAAGTATGCAATCTGGCAAACCTGCCAAAGAAGAATTTAACTCCGGAAAAATCCCTAAATTAACTTCATTTAGACTTCTAGTAAATGCTCTAACAATTCCGTCTTTCTTATGAATTTGTAATCTATAACCATCTTGCTTTATTTCAGCAAGTGTTCTCCCACCATGTGTTGCAATTATCTCAGCATAAATTTTTTCATCAGGTGCTCTCATGAATATTGGATTCATAGACTCAATTGGTTTACCAATTTGAATTCTTTGTGTTTGTTTTTTGTTTGCCATATTTAGACTAACTTTGAAACCTATATGAATTTGTGAGGTGACTTTTATCACCACAAGATATATAAAGAAAATAACTCTAGATAAATAATGGACACTATTAAATTAAAATCACTAGGACTTACAGATAACGAAGCATTAGTTTATTCAACATTATTAGAAATAGGGCCCCGTCCTGCCGGAACAATCTCTAGAAAAACAAAACTTCACAGAAGAGTTATTTATGATACTACAGAAAGACTAATTGGTAAGGGACTTATCGGATATATGGTAGAAAATGGGAAAAAGATTTTTAGTGCTGCTAATCCTAATAGGTTTAAAGAAATAGAAGAAGAAAGAGAAAATAGAATAAATGAAATTTTGCCAGAGATGATAGAATTATTTAATTCCGCTAAAGAAAAACATGGAGGAGACACGTTGTTTTTCAAAGGTAAAGAAGGTTTAAAATCTGTATTTGAAGACCAACTTTCTGAGAAAAAGGAAATTCTAATTATCGGCGCGTCTGAAATGGCCTATGAAGGTTTGGAATTCTATTTTCATTGGTTTGATAAAAGAAGAGTTAAAGAAAAAATTAAAACAAAAATTATTTTTAATAAAGATGTTGAAGGAAAAAATCCAAAAATTCCTTTGTCAGAAATAAGGTATCTACCTGAAAAATATTCTTCCCCCATGGCTATTAATATTTATGGAGAAAAGATTGCAATAATCTTATGGAATAAATTTTCTCCCTTTGCAATAGTTGTAAAACAAAAAGAAATTGCTGACGGCTACAGAAAACATTTTGATATGATTTGGAAAAGCGCTAAAAATTAATTTATCCCTAATGCTTCTGCAAGTCTTGAATCAAGAACGTTTTCTCCTCTCCAAGTTAACATAGCTCTATCGAACACTCCTCCGTGCCAATCAGATCCATATGTGATTAAAAGATTACGCTGTTTTGCATATTCTCTGAAAGGTTCGTTTCTTCCATTATGATTTGGTTGTATTTCAACTCCATCCAAACCTTGCTCAACAAGTACGTCTAATTCATGCATGTCTTTTATTTCTTTGAATGGATGAGCTATGAAAGCTTTCCCGCCTGCTAAATGTATTTGCCTTATTGCCTCGCTTGGAGCAATTTCAGTATCCTTATCACTGACATCACTCTGTGATCTTTCGATATAATTGCTATAGGCGTTATACGTTATAACCGGGATTCCTTTGCTTCTGAAAAATTCCTTACATTCTCCATCTTGAGCCATGACATACCAAATGTTCATTTTTCCTAAACGAGACTCGGGGCAATATTTCATAACTTTTTCAAGACTAATAGGTATTCCTTGCGTTTGCAATCCTGCAATTTTTCCTTCACAAACTTTTCTTTGTGCTTTTTCAGATAGAGCAAGAAAATCTTTAAGTGTCTCTGCTTCCAGATTTATCCCAAGACCTAGTATATGATATTTATCAGTACTTACTTCAACTCCCGGAACTATTTCTACATTCCACTTTCTTCCGAGTTCACGAGCATTTCTATGGGCCCTTACATTATCATGATCTGTTATAGCTAGGTAGTCTATTCCATTAAACCTAGCTGCTTTTATTATATCTTCTGGTGTTCCCAATCCATCAGAGTAGAATGTATGCGTATGAAAGTCGATGTGTTTTTCCATTTTATTTTTGTCCTTTTCAATATCTTGACGCCATAGAAACATTTATATATTTCTTATATAAATGATATAATTGATATAAAATGATAAGAAAAGTAATAAAGCAGGCAAATCAAGCATATACCATAACTCTTCCAATCGAGTGGGTTAGACAAAATGCGATAGATAAAAATCCAGAGATAGAAGTTTCATTACAAGATAGGTCTTTAGTTATTACAAACAATAAAGAAATTTCTATAAAAAAGGCTCAAATAATTTTTGAAAATGAAGATAGAATTGTATTGGCCAGAAGAGTACATGCATTGTATGCTCAAGGAATTGATGAAATTGAAATTAAATCTAAAGAAGATATTAGCTCAAAAATCATAGACACTATGACAGAGCTTATTGGATATGCTCTTGTTTCTCAAAATAAAAATACTTATGTGATCAAAGATATCGGCGGAGGAAACTATTCAGATCTGGATGAAATATTCAAAAGAGTTTTTCAGATGGTTTTGATGTTTTATGATTCTGCAATTGAAGACCTATTCGGAAAAGAATGCGAAACCCAAGATAGCCTAGATAACAGAGATAGGGAAATAAATAAGTTTTGTTTGTTTTTGGAAAGAGCAATAAATAAAATGTCTTATTCGGATCCAATAAAAGGAAGAGCCCTTTTTACTTATTCTTTTTCTCTTGAAAAAATAGGAGATGAGATACACCGTCTTTGGAGAACAAATGTTAGATCAAAAACTAAAAAAACTGAAAAATTAAAAGATTTACTTCTTCTTTCAAAGGAAGGACTAGAATTGTCTTTTGATTTTTACTATACAAATAATTTTGAAATAATGGAGAAAATATATAAGATAAAAGAAAAAGTTAGAAAGAATGCAGAGCTTTTATCCAAACAAGAATCTTTTGATTTTGCAAGACACGCCATTAAAATAGTAGAAGATGCAGCTGATTTAAATCATTTAGCAATGATGATTAACTAGATCAAATAGCAAATAATATAAACTTATAATCCATATATTTTTATGCAAATGGAAGATCCTATTGTTAAAGTTATGGAATTCTTAAAGCCAGAAGAGTTTTACTATAATGCTATGTATCTTTTATTTTCTAGTGACAGATCTAATGAAAAAGAATATGAAACTCAATTAAAAGAGGCTTTTAAGATTGCAAATTTATCCCCTAAAAGATTCAAGATAGAAAATAGAGTAATTATTTTGGAATGTTCGGGATATGGCCTAGTAAACTTAGTTAATAATATTTCAGAATGGCAAAGCCCTAAATTTATACAAATACTTGCTCCGGCTACGTATAAGGTTGCTGCAGGTGAAGCCCCGCCCAAAATAAGCCCCAGTAGTCTTGAAAACAAAGTGTATATATTTAGATAAAATTATAAATAGAATAAATCTTTTAATCCTATGAAAAAGAGAGACGAGTATAAGGCAATTATTTTTGATTTGGATGGCACATTAATTGATTCTATGCCTTATCATGTTGCAGCATTTAAGGATTTACTTTTAGAACATAAAATAAAAATAAAGAAAGGTGAACTTGAAAAATTAATTGGTCAGCCAACCACTAAAATATTTGAAATACTAAAGAAAAGACATAAATTCAAAGAAAAAATAGTAGATCTTAGAGAAGAAAGAAGATATCATTTTTTTAAATTTTTAGGTACACAAAATATTGCCTTTCCAGGCGTTATGAATACAATAAAAAAATTAAAGAAAAAATATAAAGTTGGAGTCGCTACAGGTTCATCCAGAATTACGTTTGTTCATTCTACAACGCAAGATTTTCAAGCACTATTTAAAGAAGTTGTAACGGTTGATGATGTTAAAATAGGTAAACCCAATCCCAAACAACTTCTTTTGGTGGCTAAGAAATTAAAAGTTAAACCTTCTGAATGTTTAATGGTAGGCGATTCTATCTTTGATCACCTTGCAGCAAAAAACGCAGAAATGAATTCAGTAGGAGTTTTAACAGGCAGTAACAATAGAAAGGAATTGCTAAAGGCTGGTGCAAAGTATGTTATTGAAAGTGTAAATGAGCTAGGGAAAATTCTCTAATATACTCTTTTTTATGTAACAATTCTTATAAAGAGATTTTGATGTTTTATTTTATGACAGACATAAGCACGGGTATTGGTGCAAGATTTGAGAGTTGTTTTCAAGCATATTTTCCAGGATTTGAATCACATGTAGATGATGGTAAACATGTTCCTGATTTTCATAATTCGCTTGAGGGATTTTGGGTTGAAACAAAGGTAGGAAATAAAAGATGGGGTCCAGATTTAAAACATTATCAAAAAGATAGATTCCGAGATGTAGAGGAACCAGTTGTATATTGTCTAGGATTACACAATTTCGATGATGCTACAATTAGACTAGCTGGAAAAACAAATGGACAAATAAGACGAATTCTTAAGCGCAATATGAAAATATTGGAAGTGTATTTAATAACTCAAGATGTGGTGAATGCAGTAATAGATAGAGAAACTCGAGTTAGTGAAAAGGGCAGAAAATATTGCACGATGAAAAGACCGATCTTTAGAAGTATTCTTTCTGGAAAACCATTTAAAAGATTTGGAGAGCCCATAATCTCTGCGGAAAGTTATTATGGTTATGATAAAAATAATTTAAAAATATATAGAGATTGCGATATTAAACAAACGCAAGTTCCGATAAAGGGAATAGTTCTAGATAGAGAAAAAGATGAAGCGGTTTTAGAATATCTAACACATAGAGGAATAATACGTGCGTAAACTCTATGACCAAAGTTATTTAAATACTCAAGAATTTGATATTTTAAGAGGTTTTAATTTTATGTTTAAGAAAAAATGCCATTCATGTAAAGAGAAAGTAGACAGAAAGTTTCTATACTGTCCTTGGTGCGGCGTTCCATTGAAAGATAAAAGATCTGCTCAAGAAGATTATGGGATGCTAGGTAATAATGATGAAGTACAAATGCAGCAAGCAGTGAATGATATGAAGTTGCCCTTTGGACTTAATGGGATTGTTAATACCTTAATGAAACAAATTGAAAAAGAAATGTCAAACATGGACAACATGAATGGGCCTAAACCTAAAGGTTTCAAAATACAATTTTCAACTGGAATGCCAAATATGCAGGCAATGAATCCACAACCAGTTGAACAGACCAAGACTGTTAGTTCTATTGAAAGATTTAATGAAAAGGTTTCTGAAGACGAACAAGAAAGAAGAGCAAAATTGAAACAAGTTCCGGCAAAGTCAACTATTAGAAGATTACCAGAAGGATTAATTTATGAAATTGAAACACCCGGAGTTACTGTAAAGAAAGATATCACTTTAACAAAACTTGAACAAAGTTTAGAATTGAAAGCCTACACTAAAGACAAATGTTACGTAAAAAAACTTCCTTCAAAAGTAGAGATTTTAGGAATGGCTATAAAAGGCGGAAAGATTTTTTTAAGATTAAAATAATAAATTTTACAATTTACCTGCACGGAGAATTATTCCCCCATTGGGAACATTTTCAAATTGATAAGCCCCTAGTATCTGGGGAGTAGGCATAGGAAAGAGAGAGTAACTAAAGTCAACAACTAACCTATCTTCTCCAATTAAATGTTTTAATTTTTCGCCTTTAGGACTTACACTTTGACTATAGACTTTAAGTTTATAATCGTGAGGTGCTCTAAAGTTCATAGAATAGAAGAAATTAGTTACATCTGCACAATCAAACTCAGGTTCACCAACCAGATGAATAGGAGAGTATAGGTCTTTATTTGGCTTGAGCTTTTTTAATGTTGGAACTGTAGACCCGAATGACAAATTTTGCATTTCATACCAACCGTCTACTTTTCCAAAATAATCTCCAACAGTAGTAATTCTCTGCCCAAGCCTAGAAATTGGCCCTTGAAAATCCCCTACGATTCTTTCAATCCTATCCTTATCTAATAAATTAAAAAAATCTCTTGCGTTGTTGGGCATATTTATTCTCAGGGCCACATTAGGAAAACTCATTATTTTTGAATAAAAATTTGATTTATAAGAATTGTGGTGATAAATAAGTTTAAGTTAATTCTTTTTTTATTAACTTATGAGCAGCATTAACTTTTTGAAAAACTTCGTGATCTCCTTCAGGCATATCCGGATTGTGCTGTCTTGCTAAATCTTTATATTTTTTACTTATTAGTTCGAAATCTTTTTCACCTTCATCAACGCCGAGTGTTTTTCTTGCTTCTTTAAGTTGGTCAGATAAATCATCATCTTCGGAAAATTCACGAGCAAATTGATCGAAGGTTATTTCTTTAGAAACGAACTTATCAACTTCTATTTTCAAAACCTTATCTATAACACAAAGGTTTTCTATAAATCTAGGCATTAGAGCATAACTATATTTTAAGTTTCTTCCTTGGAACCACCATTCTACAGAAGCTGGTGCTTTTTTTTGTGCAATTCTTTCCATAGGCATTCTAACATTATCTCTTTCTATTCCTAATTTTTTTAATGTAGAGATAATACTATTTTGAATTTGGACAGATCTACGTTCAAATGAATTTGTTATACTTGGAAGAGCTATTTCATTTCCTTTGATTTTTACCATAAAAATATATCTAAAAATAGGTTTTTAAAGCTGAGCCTCTGAGAAAAAACCAAAAACCAAACCCTTTAAAAAGCATTATTGCGAATTATATTTATGACAGAAACTGAAAAACAGAAAAAAAAAGTAGAAGTACCCCAGACAGCTGAAGAGCCAGAAATGACCGACGCTGAAGGTAATGAAATGATGAACAAAATATTAAACGCTTTCAAAGATGCAGCAGCAGAAGTTCCTCAGGAAGAAGTAAGCAAAGAAGCAGAATATATGGATAAAATTGCAAGATTACAAGCAGAATTTGATAATTCTAGAAAAAGAATGGACAAAGAAAAACAAGAAATTTTAGTTAATGCAAATGCAAATTTAATTTCAGAATTATTACCTACATTAGATCATTTTGAACTTGCCTTAAAGCATAATAAAGATCCTGGAGTTCAAATGATTTACGACGAATTAAAAGAAACATTAACAAAATTTGGTTTGAAAGTAATTAATACAAAAGGAACTTTTAATCCAAATATTCATGAAGCAGTAGTTAGAGTTGAAGGTGAAAAAGAAAACGTCATCGTGGAAGAGATTCAGAAGGGATATTTAATAAACGAAAAGCTTTTAAGGGCATCAAAAGTCAAAGTTAGTAGGTTAAAGGATACAAAATGAACAACAAAATTATAGGAATTGATTTAGGAACAACATTCTCAGCTGTAAGCATCATGGAAGGTGGAAGAGCAAAAATTATTCCAAATACTGAAGGTAATAATACAACACCGAGCGTAGTTTCTATCACAGGAGATGAAATTTTAGTTGGTGATGTTGCAAAAAGAGGAGCAGTTGCAAATACAAAGAACACAGTTAGAAGTATCAAAAGATTAATGGGTACAAAGAAAATGACAAAAATTGGAGACAAAGAATATTCTCCTGAACAAATTTCTGCTATGATTTTACAAAAATTAAAGAAAGATGCTGAAGCATATTTAGGCCATGAAGTAACTGATGCTGTTATCACAGTTCCAGCTTATTTTGGAGACGCTCAAAGAAATGCAACAAAGGATGCAGGTGTTATTGCTGGATTAAACGTAAAAAGAATTATTAACGAACCAACTGCAGCTTCTTTAGCATATGGTTTGGAAAAATCTCATGATCACACAATTTTAGTTTTCGACTTTGGTGGCGGAACTTTTGATGTTTCTATCTTAGAACTTGGTGGCGGAATCTTTGAAGTTAAGTCTACAAGCGGAGATAATTTCCTAGGTGGAGATGATATTGATAACTTATTAATTGATTATTTAGCTGCTGAATTCAAAAAAGACAATGGAATCGATTTGAAAACAGATTTAGTTGCTTTACAAAGACTTAGAGATGCTTCTGAAAAGGCAAAGATTGAATTAAGCTCAGCTCAACAAACAAAGGTAACTATCCCTTATATTGCTGCTGGCGCTGATGGTCCAAAGCACTTAGATGTTACAATAACAAGAGCAAATTTTGAAAAAATCTGCGATCCTATTTTTGAAAAATTAAAGAATCCAGTAAAACAAGCAATCAAAGACGCTAAAAATCCAAAAATTGATAAAGTTATTTTAGTTGGAGGTTCTACAAGAATCCCTATGGTTCAAAAGATAGTTCAAGATCTTACTGGTTTAGTTCCAGACAAATCTGTTAACCCAGATGAAGCCGTTTCTTTAGGAGCTGCAATCCAAGGCGCAATTATCGGTGGTGATATCACAGATATTTTACTTTTAGATGTTACACCTTTAACATTAGGTATTGAAACAATGGGCGGAATTAGAGTTGCTTTAATTGATAGAAATACAACTATCCCTACAAAGAAGAGCGAAGTTTTCACAACTGCTGCTGATGGTCAACAAGCTGTAACAATCAATGTTTTACAAGGTGAAAGGGAAATGGCTGAAGACAATAAATCTTTAGGTAAATTCGACTTAGTTGGAATACCACCAGCACCAAGAGGAATACCTCAAATTGAAGTTACCTTTGATATTGATACAAACGGTATTGTAAAAGTTTCTGCTAAAGACTTAGGAACTGGTAAAGAACAGAAGATTGTTGTTACTGGTGGAGCTTTAACTGAAGAAGAAATTGAAAAAATGGTAAAAGATTCTGAGAAATTCAAGGAAGAAGACTTGAAGAAGAAAGAATTGATTATGGCTAGAAATGAAGCTGAATCTATAGTTTATGCTACTGAAAAAATGATGGAAGAATACAAAGACAAAGCAGAATTGAAAGATACAATTGAAAAAATACAAAAGCAAATAGATGAATTGAAGAAAGCGTTGAGCGGCACTAATATACAAACTATCAAAGCAGAATTAGAAAACACAAAGAGAATCTCACAAGAACTTGGTGTAAAAATCTACGAACAATCTGCTAAAGAACAAGCTGCACAAGCTGAAACTAAGAACGATTCTAAAGTAGTTGATGCAGAAGTTGTTGACGAGAAGAAGTAAATTCTATTACGAATGATTTAAAAAAGCAAACGTTTCTTATCTACTATGGCAGCAGTAAAGAAAGATTATTATGAAATACTCGGCGTGAAGAAGACCGATTCTGAAGATACTATTAAGAAAGCTTACAAGAAACTAGCTTTGAAGTATCATCCAGATAAAGCAGCAGCTGACAAGAAAAAAGAATATGAAGATAAATTTAAAGAAATAAACGAGGCTTACAGCACTATTGGAGATCCTGCAAAGAGAAAGAAGCACGATATGGGTGAGGAAAATCCATTTAGCGGTCGTTCATCTCATTCTCATGGCGGCGGATTCCAAGATATATTTGGAGATTTATTTAGAAATGGTTTCGGAGGAGGATATGATGATGAGGATGAAGAAGTTGATCCGGATTTACGTTATGAAATAACCATAGAATTTAATGAAGCTGTTTTCGGAGTTGAGAAAGAAATTTTAATTAAGAAAAATGTCCCATGCGAATTATGTGATGGAACTGGAGCTGAAGATAAAGTATTTAGAAAATGTTCAAAATGTAATGGTCAAGGCAGAATAAAAATTAACCAAAGAACTCCATTCGGTATGATTAGCCAAGTTGGAAGATGTGATAACTGTAATGGCGAAGGACAAATTCCTGAAAATGAATGCCCTCATTGCGACGGAAAGGGAGTTTTTGAAAGTAGAGAAAAAGTTAAAGTTAAAATTCCAAAAGGAATTGATAATGGACAAACTCTTAGGATTCCTGGTGGTGGAAACGCAACGAAAAATGGGGAAGATGGAGATTTATATTTATTAATCAAGGTTAAACCTCACAAAATCTTCAAAAGAAATGGATCCGATATTTTTATGGACTTAAATATAAGCTTCGCACAGGCAGCACTCGGAGCAGAAATAAAAATCCCAACATTAAATTCTGAAGAAATAAAAATCAAAGTAGCTAGTGGAACACAATCTGGAAGCGTTTTAAGACTTAAAGGAAGAGGAATTCCGGTTTTGAATAGTCCAAGCCATCATGGAGACCAGTTCGTTAACATTACAGTAACCACTCCTAAGAAATTGAGTAAAGCTCAAGCAAAATTATATGAAGAATTAAGATTATTAGATGAGTAAAATTTTACTTTCTTTTTCTTCTTCTTACACGTCTCTTTAATTTACCGTCTGCTCTAAGTCCTTTTGATTTTCTAAATCTTTCACGCATTCTATCACCTGCTTTTTTATATCTCTCTCTAGTTCTGTCGTTTTCAGAATAATATTTTCTCGTTGTTATTCCTAGAGTTTTGAAACTTTGAATACTTTTCTTTGATTTTCTAAAAGAAATCGAAGTTTTATTATGAATTTTTAGATGTGTGTCCATAATTAATCCAGTTCGAATATGTATATAAGGGTTTGGATGAATACTTTATTGCAAAAAGAGTAAATACTAACTTTTAAAAACCAACTAAATTAGAATATTTTGAGGGTATCACCTCTAATCGTTCAGGATTATGAATTTTCAGAGTCTTGAGTGCATAATATTGAGCCCGTAGCGCAGCCCGGTAGCGCACCGCTCTGATACGGCGGGGGTCCCAGGTTCAAATCCTGGCGGGCTCATTTTTCTAAAAATGATTTTTTAATTTAGAACCAGGTCCCAGGTTTCCTGCGAGGATGACCTCTGCTGAGGCCTCAATTCCTGAGAGCTCATTTTAAGTATTCTATAAGTTTTTAAAGTCAAAATAATACATATAATTAAGGTGATTGATTGGCAAAGTGCTGATTGAATTCGCCTATGAATTCTAAAATAAAATGAAAACTGATTACGAATTAACTTTGGATAGAACACCAGAAGGAAACCTTATATGTAATGTAATGCGACCTCCGATTTGTTTACATACTTTTACAGCTGAACCTTCAGAAAAAGGATACAAAATATATGAAGTAGTATCTAGAGACGAAAGAGTAGACCGAGGTTTAGTTGAAGGAGAACCTACGGCTAAATTAAATTTATCTATGATGGCACAACAGTTTATTTTAAAATATAGTCAAGTCAGGAGAAAATAAAATGGATCCAAGAAACGTACAAGAATTCTTAGCACAAGATGTTTACCTACCAGGTTATGTAAATTTTAAACAAGAAGACCAGGATGGTCGGGCGGCTGTCTTTTTATTTAATATCTCCGAACCTCCAGTAGCAAGAGGAGAAATAGTACATTATGCCACTCCTAGAGGATATCATCTTTGTATAGCGCAAGCAGAATATGCTTTGGTAGAAAGATTAATACAAGAAGATAAACTTCCAGAATTGGGAGAGACCTCTCTTGACAAATTAAGATCAATATTATTAACTGGAAGAGTCAAAATTGCCAGACTAGATGAGCACTTCAGAAGAGAAGTTTCCCTAGACAAGCCCGTACAAATGAAATTAGAATTAAAAAGAGTGCGACAGATAGGTATTGCTCCCAAACTAGAATTTAATTTTGACTTTGCTAACAGATCTATGTGGGGAATGTCTATTTCATCTATAGCTCCAGATAAAGTTATTCCGTTAAATATGGAGGCAGCAAGATAAAATGGATCCACGAACTAGAAAACTTGCGCAACTTGCTGTGAGAGAAGGAGTTAAAGTTAAACCAGGACATAAAGTAATTATCTCTGGCGGAAGCGAATCAATTCCTTTTTTAGTTGAATTATATAAAGAAATTATTTTACAAAAAGCAATTCCTATCGTTAGAGTCGGACTTCCAGAAGTTAATGATTTTTTCTATAAATATGCAACTAAAGAACAGCTAGAACATTTCCCCGAATATTGGTTTGATACTGTAAAACAAGCAGACGGATATATTGGAATTGATACCGAGTTAAACACTCGAGAGTTATCAAATTGTGATTCTAAGAAAATGACTACTCGTGGAAAAATTACACATAAAATATCAGACTATGTTTGTAATGAAAAAGACAAAATAAAAAGATGTACTATCGCATATCCTTGTTTAGCTTTAGCACAAGAAGCAGAAATGTCTTTTACTGAGTATGAAAATTTTGTTTATTCTGCATGCTTACAAGATTGGAATAAGTTAAAGAGAATTATGAATAAAGCACTATCTAAATTTAAAGAAAATTCTTCTGTTCATTTAATTGGTGATGGAGTTGATTTGAAAATGAAAGTTCATGGAGAACTTGCTAAGTCGGATTTAGATTTTGACAATATGCCTGCAGGAGAAATTTTTATGGCACCAGTTAGAGAAAGTTTGAATGGATGGATTAAATTTGATTACAACTCGATTAAGAATGGAAAAGAAGTTTCTAATATTTTCTTAAAATTTGAAAATGGAAAAGTTGTCGAGTCTAAAGCCAGTAAGAATGAAGATTTATTAAAGGAAATGTTAGCAACTGATGAAAATGCTTCTTATGTTGGAGAGCTTGGAATTGGGTGCAATCCTAAAGTTACAAAATATACAAATAACCTTTTATTCGATGAAAAAATTGGAGGAACAATACATCTAGCACTGGGAATGGCGTATAAAGATAACGGCGGCGGAAATGATTCTGCAATTCATTGGGATATTGTAAAGTCTATGAAGAAAGCGAAATTAATTGTCGATGGAAAAGTTATTCAAGAAAAGGGAGAGTGGAAATTATGAGTATAGAAGATAAACTTGTTTTTGGAGAAATATATCAAACAAATATTGGCAAAAACCCATACGTATATCTGGGCATACAAACATGCGGCGGAGTAAGACATGTAATGGCAACTAAGAACAGCTATAGTGTAAGAGTCATTAGTTTTAAAGACTACAAAAAAGAAGATGATCAGATTAAAATAACTCCTCCGATAGGTACTAAAAAAGTTAGACCTTCTGAAGAACAGTATATTGCATGGTTACTGCAGAATAAATTAGATGCCCGAGAAGTAGGAAAACAAAAATGATAACTATTCCGTTTTATAATCATTATTTTCACACAAGTGAAACTGAAGATACACTAAGAGATATTTTTGGAATAATGAGTGTTACAGAACTCCCCTGTCTTTGCAGACCCACCACGCATGATCGAATAACATCTCCTGTTGCATTAGTACATGGATCAAGAGACAATGACTTCGATTGCTATGGGGGGCTCAAGGATAAAATACTCGCAAACCCTAAAACACATTTTTATGTTTGGGCTGTAAACTTTGATTTGAATGAAGCTATCAATACATTAATTGATGAGGAAAAAAGGCCCTTAAATTGCAAAGTAATTAAGATGAAGAAT
>CAYYKU010000002.1:0-37150 GCA_964440825.1 Candidatus Woesearchaeota archaeon | reverse complement strand
AGCATTTATCCTACTAATCCTCCTGCAGGGATTGATGTTTATTTTTATGCTAATATTGGGGGTGATTTTAGTAAAGTAGT
This sequence comes from Candidatus Woesearchaeota archaeon, assembly GCA_964440825.1. Lineage (GTDB taxonomy): Archaea > Nanobdellota > Nanobdellia > Pacearchaeales > GW2011-AR1 > CABMGO01. The sequence continues at coordinate 37,070 of CAYYKU010000002.1, read as the reverse complement.
TTGGAATTTTGGCGATGGGACTCCAACAGTTGAGTCAAATACTCCATATACTACTCATAAATATAATAATGTTTCATCTAGGTATAATCTTACAGTTAATGTTTTTGGTAAAAATTCATCAATATCTAAATATTTTATTATAAATACTGTTTCTCCAGAAGTTTATGTTAATGATTCCATATCATTTAAAAGAAATTTATTTAATAACCTCAGTTTAAAAATTGAAGGCTTGCCTTATTCAATAAGGGAAGTGATTAAACAAAAAATAGAATATGATTCTCTTCAAAATGGATTAAACCAATTAGAGATTGACCGTGTAAAGGTAGTTTCTCCAGAGGATTATTTAGATCTAGTGTATAAAGTAGATGCATTAGATATCCCCTATTCTATTTTTGAATATGAAACTCGTACGAGTTCATTAGCCTCTTCCTATTCAGAAATAGATCCTTCAATAATTCAAAAAATTAAACCTGGAAATTATTCTAATTTAGACAAATATGCGGCCCCTATTTTTGCATGGCAACTTATTAATATTAATTCTAATATTGTTAGGAAAAAATTTGAAGTGATTAAAAAAAATAATGATGTAGAAAAAATTTTAGTATACTATACATTTAGTTTAAAATCTTCTTCAGACCAGGATTCTTATTTTATATTTAAAAAACCCGCTTCTAGTTTATCTTTTAGTATGGGTGTCGATGTAAAAGAGCTTGATGCAGATACTTCTTATATTCAAGTTTCTCCGATGCAATCTCTAGAGTTTTCAGTATATTATTCTGGAGAGGATGATCTTGTCATGTTTATTTCTCCCTCTTTAGGTGTTTTACAAGCGGAAGAAGATATTTCTGTTTGTATTGTTAATGATGTTTGTCAAAAACAAGATGGCGAAAATTCTAGCAATTGTCCTCAAGATTGCAGAGCTATTTTGCCAACTACTTTGGCAATTGTAGGTGTTTTGCTTTTTATGCTGATTGTTTACACAATATTACAATTATGGTATGTAGTAAAGTATGAAGAATATTTATTTAAGGATCGGGCTTTCATTTTTAATTTACTTGCTTTTATTAATAATTCAAAATTAAATGGGGCTAATAGAAATTCAATTGCTTCCGCGCTTGCTTCCAATGGTTGGACTGGGGAACAGATAGATTATGCTATTAAGAAATCAGAAGGAAGAAATACAGGTATGTATGAAATTTTACCAGTTCAAAAAATTATAGCTTATTATGAAATGAAAAAGGCAGAGAAAGTAAGGAACGTCAAGGTTCCTGCACCCTCAGCAAATTTTGAACATATGCCTCCTCAAAGAAGAGCTCCGGGAAATTTTACAGGTAACTCTGGAAGAAATATCTATAGAAGATAGAAAGGACCTATTATAAATTTAATAGGATTATAAATAATCCAAAGATTAATAAACATGAAAAAAAATAAAAATAGCATGGTGATGAATAAGCTTAAAGAGTTTACAAAAAAATTGTGGATGAAGTTTTTCAAGTCTCAAGGACAGGTTAAACTTGGTTTCTATGGGCCGCCTAATGCTGGCAAGACGAGTTTAGCTAATAAGATATGTCAAGACTGGCTTGGAGAGGACATAGGTTCTGTTAGTAAGGTTCCTCATGAAACAAGAAGTGTCCAGTTTAAAGAGAAAGTTGAAATTGAAAAAAATGGTAAGAAATTAGAATTCAAATTGATAGATACTCCTGGTATTGCAACAAAGATTGATTATGAGGAGTTTTTAGCATTTGGTTTGAGTAAGAAAGAGGCACATTCAAGGGCTAAAGAAGCTACACAAGGTATTATTGAGTCTATTAAATGGTTAGATGATATGGATGCAGTTGTGATTGTTCTTGACTCTTCTGAGAACCCTTATTCCCAAGTTAATATCACTATTATTGGAAATCTTGCTGCAAGAAATATTCCTGTTTTAATTGTTGCTAACAAGGTAGATTTAAAAAAGTCAGATATTAAGAAGATAGAAGCTGCATTCCCAGAGTATAAAGTTGTAGGGATCTCTGCAAAGAGTGGCGAAGGTATTGATAACTTTTACGACGAGATATTTAAATTAGTAAAAAAGGTGAGGTAAATGGTTAAAAAAGAGGCTAAAGGGAATAATAAAGACTTGACTATACATTTTATGCCCTATTCTGAAATTGCTAAAGAAGATAGCATGGGGAGAATAAAGAAATTAATGGGTTTAATTTTAGAAAATAGAATAGTTATCTTACAAGGCAGATTAAAACCTGAGGAAGAAACTAAGTTAATTGAAACTACAATGGCACTTATTGGAAATTTGAAAGGATTCCAAGGGGTTGAGATTTCTACTTTATCTGGAGATACTGATCAGACTGTTTTTGACAAAGTGAGACATAATATTGCTAGAATTTTAGTTGGAGAACAGGATGCTATTACTTTAATAGGTCCGGCTACCTTTGTTAAGGAAATTAAGAAAGATCCAAAAAAGATTGAATTAATGTTGAAACGAAGATAGTAATTAGATTAAATTATCATAATAACATTTATTAAGCGTTGGATATTCTATTTTTTGTTAGTAAAGAGGTTCTAATATGCCACATCAATGCGTACACTGCAGTAAAATAATAGATATAGGTAGTAAGGAAATCTTAGATGGATGTTCTAAATGTGGAAGTAGATTCTTTTTTTATATTCGTGATGAAGTTGCTCAGAGAATGAGAGAGCAGGCGCAAGTTCCTTTACAAGAGTTTAGTTCTGCTCAAAAAGAGAAAGTAGAATCAGACGTTAGGGAAATATTGAAAGTTGAAGATGAGGAGATGCCTGTTATTCTAGATATTGAGTCAGTAAGGGTTGTTGCTCCAGGGAAATATGAGATTGATTTAGTTTCTTTATTGAGTAGGAAACCTATAGTTTTCAAGTTAGAAGAAGGAAAATATATGATAGATGTTGAGGCAAGTTTGAAACAGAACAAAGATTCTTCAAATAAGAAGGATAGCTAACATAATGTTTATAAAATAGTTAAGGTATTTCATTTTATGGAAAAGAGGCCAAGTTATGCAGCTTAAAAATGCTCTAGTTTTTGCAGTTACTTTTTTAGTTTCATTTTGTACAATTATCTATGAGTTGGTTTATGCTCAATTGTTAACAGTTATCTTTGGTGGAACAGTACTAAGATATTCAATTACTATTGGTTTATTCTTGTTTTGTTTAGGTGTTGGCTCTTTTTTATATAATTATCTTGAAAAATATGATAAAAAGAAATTTTTCGTGTTTGTAGAAATTGGTCTTTCGGTTGTAGGTTTTTTCGGTGTTGTTTTTATTATCTTTCTAAATAGTTATTTTGGATTTTTACCCCATTTATTGAGAGTTATACTCTCTAATATCCCTATTGCATTAATTGGAATTCTTAGTGGCCTTGATTTGCCTCTTCTTTCTTTTTTTGCAGGTGAGAAAAGCTCAGTATATTCTCAAGTTTTAGGAGTTGATTATTTTGGAAGTCTGGCCGGAACAGTTATTTATTCTTTAGTTTTGTATCCATACCAGGGGCTTATTTTCTCTTCTGCGATAGTCGCATTTACTAATTTATTCGTCGCACTTTTACTGTTTATGTTTTTATATAGAAAAAGAAATATTCCCCTTACTGTATTTTTTTCTTTTTTAATTTTGGTTTTTATATTAATCTTGGTAAATATTTCTGCGGTTTCAGATTATTTAATGAAGGTTTATCTTTCTAATTCAATTTTAAATTTTTACTCCGGATGGTTTTTTGAAAGTATAGCTGTGAATGTAAAAGAAGTGGTATTTACTCCCTATCAAATGGTTTTTCTTTATTCTATTGTTCTAAATCAAGGAATGGCACATGAATTAAATAACACTTGCATGAATATTGATGGACATATACAACTGTGCGATAGCTGGGTGCATGAATATCATGCAGGCCTTGTTGATGTTCCAATGGCTTTTTTTGAGAATACCACCGACATAAGTGTTCTTTTAATAGGAGGAGGAGATGGCATTGCAGTAAATTACCTTAGCAAATACGGTGTTCGTGTTGACCAGGTAGATATTGATAAGGAATTTGTAGAATATGGAAAAAATAGCGAGTTTGTTTCAAAATATCAAAATAACTCTTTTGATTATCCACTACTTAATTTAACTATTGGAGATGGTTTTTCATATATTAAAAATACACAAAATAAATATGATTTGGTTATATTGGATTTACCAGGTTTGAAAGAAGATAAGCTGCTACCGCTTTACTCTCGAGAATTTTTCTTGTCTGTTAATAGAGTATTAAAAGATAATGGGATGGCAATTGCCTGGGTTTACTCTTTTAGGGAAAATCCAGAATATGCAGAAATTTTAATGAACACTCTTGCTGCTTCAGATTTTGAATACTTTATAAATTATAGCTCATACAAGGTTGGTGAGACTAGATTCCCTGTTGAAGATTATCTTATATTTTCAAATAATAATTCTAGAAAAATAGACATTTCTAAAAGCGATTATGTTTATCAATTGTCTCAAATTTATAGCGATTTAACTTGGAAAATGTTTGTTTTTTCCGAATATGTTTCTGTAAATAGTGTGTTTAAACCGAGTTATAGGATGTTAATAAAGAATGAAAAATAAAATATTCTATGAAAAACTTTTGAATATTATCGCTGTTTTACTAATTTTATTTATTATTTTTAATGTTTCAATTAATTTTTTTTATTGGAGCGATGGTTGGACTGAGATTTTATGGTATTGCGATTTTGCAGCGATTCTCCTTTCATTAGGTATCTTATTTAAAAAAAATTATTTGATTAGCGGAGTTCTAATAACTGCAATACCTGCCCAGTTTTTTTGGATATTGGATTTTGCTATAAAAATTTTAGGTTTTGGTGGTTTTGGAAGAACTACATGGATGTTTTCTTTGCCAATTTTATCTATTTTACCCTCAGTAATTATCCACTTAGCCCTTATACCTATTGCAATTTATGCAACTATTTTGTATGGATTTAATAGAAAGGGATATTTTGTGGCAGTAGGTATTCTTTTATTTACAATGATAATGCCTTTCTTTTTTTCTGCCCAGGACGATAATATAAATTGTATTTTCTACTCTTGCGATGTAAATTTTGAAAATTCAGCCACATATAGTTTTCTAGGCATACCTTCTTATTCAATTCAATATATCATATTAATCGCACTTAGGTGGGTCTTTTTTGGAACAGTTACTTATTTTGCGCTGTTAAAGATGTATAGAAGTTTATTTAAACATGTGAAGGTATTTTGAAAGATGGAATTTAAGGCTAATGAAAAAGGGTATGAATTGACCGTCATTTTTAATGGTGTTGATTTGCCTAAAATAAATGACCATACATTAATTAGAAATACTTCTTTGAATTTATTGAAGAGTGCAAAATTTAATGTATTGCATGTTATGGAGCATAAATTCAGCCCACAAGGATACACTTTCGTTGTTTTACTTTCAGAGTCCCATTTTGCAGTACACACTTATCCAGAGCATAAAACTATTTATTTTCATTTATACAGTTGTGGAGAAAAAGATGAAAAAATACTTTTAGATGGTTTGAAAGATCAATTTAGACCTAAGAATGTAATTGTAAGAAAGGAAGATGTTCAGGTTAAATTTTAAATTACTTTACTAAATTCAAATCCAGTACCCATGCTTTCTGCTGCAGACATACATCCCACAAATATATTTTCTATTGAAACTTTTTCTCTTGCATAAACATATCCACTAGAAATATAGGTGTTTTTTCTAACTTTTTTGAATTCTTTTATAGCATCTCCCATTCCAAGTAGAGGCCCCTCTATTTCAATTATTTCTTTTCTCTTTATTGCCAAAAATCCCTTTGATTCTTTACCTTTATTATTATAAATAAACTCTGAGTAAATTACTTTCTGCTCTTTTCTTTCTAACTCTCTGATTAAAAATTTGAATAACTTTTTCATCTTTGTTCCAGCAATATCTCCTTCTTGCCTGTTTGTATCCATATTTAACTCATAAACTGTTAGATTTTCATTTTTTGCTGATCGTATCAGATTATGTAGACTAAATTCTTTCTTATGGAAAAAATCTTCTGATGGGTTTTTTAGAAATTCTGATGCTTTTTGCAAGAATAGGGAGTATGTTTCTTGTATTAATCCTGCGCAAACGTTTCGATATTTGTATGTCGGATCAATTAAGATTAGTGGAGACTGCAATTTGCTCTGATTTAGCTCCCTCATTATTTCGCCTTGATTTTTGAATTGTTTTTCTGGATCAATTATCTTCTCAGACCGTATTTTTTTAAGGAATTTAAGGAAACCCCCATAATAGCAAACTAAAACTTCTAAAGCATAGCCTGAAAAACCACCAATATAACTTTCAGCCCCATAAACCTTATTTGCATGGCAAAAAGCTTTTGCTAGTTTTATTTCATCTGCTAATCTTTTGTTTTTGCCTATCTTGCTTTTAATATACTTGACATGAATTAAAGAGAAGTCAGTTACATTGTCTACTCTTGCTTTTTTATCAAGTTTCAAAACAGGTATTAACTCAAATGTTAGGTTTTCTTTTTTTATTTGAATATAATCTCTAGATCCATGAATCAAATCGTACTTTATTTTTGTCTTAGCCACAAGTTTTTCAAATTTAGAGAGTTCTTTAGGTTTCAAGACTACAAAAATATCTACATCTTGATTATCTTTTTTTAATATTGTTCCTTTAGCAAGGCTGCCACCAATATTTGCGTTCAGTTTATTTTTCTTAAGTATCTTTACAAGCTCTTTGGTTTCTTTCTCTATTTGTTTAATTTCTTTATCTGTTAGAGAAATCTCTTGTAAAATACTAGATAGAATTTTTTCTACTTTCATTAAATCATTAATAAACTAGGATTTATAAGGCCTTTCCTTAGGAAAATTCTACTTAAGAAAGTTTATAAATAAAAATAACGTGCTTCTTTCGATGATAAAAGAGGGAAGAAGACTAGATAAAAATGGCCAGGTAACTATTTTTATTATTGTAGGAATTTTGTTGGTTTTAGGCATAATTGTAGTGTTTATTTTCCAAAATGAGCTAGGAATTACTACTCGAGCCAATACAAATCCAAATACTTTTATTGAAAATTGTGCTCAAGAGACTATTAATCCTATGCTCGAGAGTATTCTTTCTACTGGCGGAATTTATTATACTGGGACTAATAAAGATGAATTTTTAAATGTAAATGGCACGAGTTTTTCTCTTTTATGCACTACAAACGAAACAGAAACTTCTTGTATTAATACACACCCACTTATAATAAATGAAATAGAAACTTTAATGACTTCTAGTTTGAAATCTAAAGTAGATTCTTGCTTTAACCAATATAAGAATAAATTCCCTAACTTGCAAGTCACTGAAGGCGTTCTTGATTTTAGTTTAAAGTTACAGAAAGGATTTGTATCTGTTAAAATTAGAAAACCTTTAACCTTGAATAATGGCGAAGAATCTACATATTTTGAAAATTTTGATATTAACATTAATTCTAATTTGTTTGATTTTCTTACTTTGGCTAACAATATTGTTAATACTGAATCTTCTTGTATTTGCCAGTATAGTTTATCTCCAGTTATGGAAGAACCATCCAGTGATCCCTTTGCAACAGTAATCCCTGGAATTATTAACTGTGATGCAGACTTGGCAAAACTTGCAAATAGCTACCCTTCTTTTTTGTTTTATAGAACAAATCTAAATAGGAGCGGTCAAAAAATTTATATAATTGGGATGAAGGAAGAATATTATTCTGAAACTTTTAGTTTTGCAGTTGTAAACTGCTTTCCGGAATGCTCTAATATGGAGGTGGGTTGTAAATGAGTAGTATAAAGAATAAATTTAGTTTATATGTAGGGGTATTTTTAGTTATTTTAACTATTGGATTTGCAAGTTCTTTAGGTTGCTGTGTCAGTTCGGATGAACAAACGTGTTCTAAAAATAGTGAAAAAACTAGCTGTGAACAGTATGGTGGAACTTTTTTCATTAATGACCTTTCTTGTACTAGTCAAACAGTTTGTGATAGTGGTTGTTGTATGTTAGGATTAGATTCTGCAAGAATGACTCGTGGACAATGTCAAACTGAAACAGTGGATCGGGGTTTTTTAACACTCAGTTTTATAAAAACAACAAATGATTGCAATAATTTAATAAAATCTCAAGAATGGGGAGCATGTAACACTGTAAACGGCTTAGGAAAACAAACTTGCAGATTTGTGACTAGAACTCAATGTATCGGAAGTTTTTTACCTAATGTATTATGTAGTACAATAACTTCTTCACCCTGTAATAAAACAGAAAGTAAAATCTGCTTTGCTAATGATGTTTATTTTGCGGATACTTGCGGAAATCGTGATGAATTAGTACAAATATGTGATTATAACTCTGGAAAGGTATGTGAACAGGCTTCAGCTGGGGCGAATACAAATGCAGAATGTATAGATGCTAGTTGTTTAGATAATTTTGATTATTCTTCTTTTGTCGTAGATGAGCTATATTTAACAGTTCCAAGATTTAGCTCTTCTGTAAGAAACCCTGGAGAATCTTGGTGTGTTACAAATGGCAACGTACCATTGGCAAACGATGAAGTTGCAAGAGATCTGAATAAATTTGGTAATGCAATTACGACTGCTGCAGGTTTAAAGTTTTTTAGTAGATATTGTATTGGTGGGAAAATTATTACAGAAGCGTGCAGTGATGAGAAAGAAGAATATTGTAGCGGTCAAAGTAACTCTTTAAGCGGATCTTCAGCAGGTACTGGTGGAAAATGTACAGATAATGAATGGAGAGATTGTTTAAGCGCAGAAACTGAACAAGATTGTGATAGTAATTCATGTATTTGGTTTTCTCCACAAATGAGCGGCCTTAATAAAACCACACTCGATATATTAGAGATTGCAAAATGTTTACCTAAAATCCCGGGTGGAAGTAGTGACTACCAATCGGCTAGCAGTCTCTGTTCTCAAGGGGATTTTGAATCCGATTATGCAGAAATAGGAGTTTCTTTTATTGTTTCTCCTGAAAATAATTTTGTATTGTTAAACCCTAGTTTAATTGCCTTCTTAGATTATCGTTGCAGCAGAATTGCAGATTGCACTGGAAAAATAAGCTGGGTTGGTACATATGGTAGAAATTCTTCAAATGGTGTAGATTATCAAACAAAAAACGAAGTTTTGGATCAAATAGAACAAAGGGGAATTAGTTTTGCCGAAGGTAAAAATTCTGGGGCAAAAACAGTTGAACTTTTGAATAGTTATTTAGATTCTCCCACAGGAGTAGAATCTTACGATTTAGGAAACTATCCTAAAGATAAATTTCCGGTTGTATATGGTGATAAAGATTCCTCATTTGAATATACTTGTGCTCCTAGAAAGGCTCCTTTGAATGCAGATTGTGCTAAGTGCAATACTGAAGGAAGTGCATGCACCAAATATTCTTGTCAAGCTATTGGCCAAAATTGTGAATATAGTTCTTCTTCTGGGACTTGTGAAAGTAAAGGTGACTTAGAATCGCCCACTATTACAATTGCCTGCCCAGATTCTTCGTCTATTGGGATTCAAAAACCAGTTAGTATTAATGTTTCCACATCTGAAGTTTCATATTGCAAATTTAGTGTTGGTAGTGCAACAGCTAATTATGACTTAATGTCTTATGATTTAGGAACTACTTGGACAACAGATCATAAAGTTTTACTTTCTATTCCAGGTTCAAATAGTGCAACCTTTGGAGGAATATTACAATATCCCCTAATAACTAGGGCTGGAAATTATGATGTATATATTAGATGCGTTGATCCAAAAGGTAATGGAGATAGCGAGTCTGCAAAGTTATGTAATTTTACAGTCCCTAGAACTCCTGATAAAAACCCGCCTGTTGTACTTAAATTAACTCCTGCCACGGATTCTCCAATAGCATTTAATACAACTTCAAAGAAAGTTATTGCAACAATAAATGAACCTGCAGATTGCAGATGGTCAATGACTGATATAGATTATGATGCTATGAATAACCGTTTTATTTGCAGCGATAAACCCGTATTTATGGATGAAATTAGCGGATATAACTGTGAAACTAATCTTACAAACATTACAAGAACAGTAGGAAATAGTAGTAAATTTTATATTAGATGTAAAGATCAACCTTATTTAATTGAAAGGCAGCAATTAGTAGATTATATGAAAAATGATGGCTATTCAGATTCGGAGATTAGCACTATCTTATCTGGAGCATATTCTGAAGAGCAAATTAGAAATTTTATGCAGGGAGATGGATATTTACCTGGAGAAGTAGATAATTTTATTGAAATGTATAATAACAGGGAAACGGATACTTATTATAGAATAAAAAGCCCGCAAAGTAAAGATTATATCTTGAAGGCTTCTGCAAAATTAGAGATTAGCGAAATAAACCCTACAAAAAGAGTCACTTTAGGTCCGAGTTTTGCAAGTTGGCCATTGTCAGTTAAAACTATTGGTGGTGGGTATAATGGTGCTACAGACTGCAGATGGAGTTTAAATTATAAAAATAGTTCTACCGCATACTCTGATTTCCCAACATATCAAAGTACTTACAAATCTCAAACAATAGATCAACTTACAGAAGGAGATTATGCTCTTTCAGTCATTTGCACAGATAAAGCAGAAAATAGAGCAACTTACGACAATACATTGGAGATTAGATATGATAGAACTGCACCTTTAATTTCAAGAGTTTATAATGATAAGGGTAATTTCAAATTGACAACAAATGAACCTGCAATATGCAAGTTTACTAATGTTTTAAGTATGGGGCTTGGATGTGCTTTTACAATTTCTCACCCTAATTTGACCTTGATGCTGGACAGTTCAGTTACAGAGCATGGTGCTAGTTGGAAGAAAGGTTCAAGTTATTTTGTGAAATGCCAGGACTTCTATGGAAACGAGAATGCTATATGTGGTGTTATTGCTAAGGCTATTTAATAGTTATTTCCTCTAATTGTTTGAGATATATCTACAGTATAACTTTTTCTTGGAACTAATTCGGCGGTTAATTCTTCAGTTATATATAAAGCATATCTGCCAGATTCTAATTTTTTTAAGTATTTTTCAAAGTCTTTTCTCGCCATTTCTTCTTTTGATAGTGCGTATTGTTGTAATAAGTAATTAGAGTTAATGCTTGGTATGAATACCTTTATCTTAAATCCACTTACTTCTTTGTCTAATGCTAATTCTAATTTTTCTCCTTTTTTGAATACGATAGAAATATTTCTTGCATCAAATGTTTTACTTTCAAGGCTATTATACTTAATTACTTGCATAATGTTCTAAGAATTAAGTAATTAATAAATATTTATATTCCCCAAGTTTCTTCTAGTCTTCTTTTGATTAGAGCAATTTCTTGAACAATTGTTTTTTCTTCAGGGGTTAAGATTTCTTTATATTCTTTGAATTTTCTAAACTGGAATTCTGAGAGATTACTATAAAGGAATTCTCCAACGGTAAGTTCTCTTTCAAAATTAACTCCGGACATAGAAATTGCAACTTCTTTTCCTTTTTCTGCTGTTTGTACAGAAGTTTTATCTGCTTGGATAGCTTTTATCCATCCAATTTTTTTGTTTTGATTATTTATCATTTCTACATCTTGTCTTAACAAGCCAGAACAAACTTTAACTCCAAAAATTGCAGGATTGGTATTTCTAAAAACGAATTCTAAGACTTCTATTTTTGTTAGTTGGGGAAGTTCTCTTAGTTTTTTCCTTTCCAACTCTTTTTGTTTATTCTCTCTCCATTTTTCAAAATCTTCAATTAATTTGTATACGACAGCGTTAGATAAAATCTTTATTCCTTTTGACTCTTCAGAAGTGATTTCTTCTGCCAATTCTGAATTAAATCCTAAAATAATTCTATTTTCTTCAGGTAATGAGCCCGCAATATAAATATCTTTTTTAGAAATGTTCCCAATTCCTGCTTTAACAACAGGTATTTGCTTTTGCTTTAATAAAACTAAAAGAGCTTCTAAACTTCCCAAAGATTCTGCTTTTACAAGAATTCCATGATCGTCTGTTTGTATTTCTTCACACAATTCAGTTTTCATTTCTAACTTCATTTCATTAATTTCTTCTTCTGTTTTTCCCCTTAGAACTCTGAATGGCATTCCTGGCAGAACCTCATCTTTTTCAATTATTTGTAGTTTAACTCCTGTTGCTGCATGAACTTTTTCCTGTGTTTTGAAACCTTTGTTTAAAGGTAAAGCTTCTTGAATATTTCTTATTCTTGTTACAATTACATTGTCAAATCCCGGAATTAAAATTTCATCTGTTTGAAATAATTCACCGTCATACAGAATAGACTCTAGATAAGTAACCCCTTTTTCTTTTTTAACTTCTAAGATAACTCCCTTACCTTCGCCTTTGACTGCAATTTTTTCTTTCAGGAATTTCTGACTTAGGGCTGAAAGCATTGCTAAAATTTCAGATATGCCTTCTCCTGTTCTTGCTGAACAAGGAACTATTGCAACTGTTTTTTGAAAATCTGAAATTTTATTGTATAAATCCGCATTTATTCCATAATGATTTAATGTCCCCATAATTGTCATGATTTTCTCATCAAAATTTTGTTTTACAACCATACCTTGGGCGTTTTCACTATCCATAAACAAACCAGACTCGGCCTTATGCCAACCTGAAATATTGTCTATTTTATTCAATGCAATGATAAATGGTGTTTTGTTTAATCTTAAAATCTGTAGAACTTCTGAAGTTTGAGGTTTAATCCCCTCATTAACATCAATAACCAAAACTGCTAAATCTGCTAAAGAACCGCCACGTTTTCTTAGATTTGTAAATGCTGCATGGCCAGGAGTGTCAATAAATAAAAATCCTGGGATTTCTAGAGGAATTTTAAATTTTTCAATAACTATTCCAGCTCTTTCAATAATTGTTTCTTTCGGCATCATTGTAAAAGAAATCTTTTGAGTAATTCCGCCAGCTTCGCCTTCTTGGATAGAAGTTCCCCTAAGTTTGTCTAAAATAGACGTTTTTCCATGATCTACGTGACCGCAAACCGTAACAATTGGTTGTCTTACTTCTGCCATGAAAAACTGATTAAAACTAAGATTAAAAGGGTTTTGGTTTAGTTAAATTGAGACATCAAAGTAGTATTAATTAAAATATCGAAACAAATAAATACTAGGATCGGTGCGACTTATTAGATAAAAATGAAAATTTTTGAAAGGAGGTATAAATAATGAGTAAAATACTATTAATTTTTTTAGCACTACTAGCAACAACTTCATTAGTTTTTGCAGCAAGCGATAATACACAGGCCGGAGCTCAAGCAGTTTTAGGTTCTGAATCTGGAGAAGGTTCAGAGGTTCAAGTTAATACTGAATTGGCTGTCCAAAATAAAGGTGAAGAAACACAGCTTCAGAATAAAGTTCAGGCACAAGTCGGAACTTATATGAATCAGGAAGGCGAGCAAATGCAAATCCAATCTGGTGGCGAAGGTAAAATATCGTTACGAACTGGAGGAATAGAGGCAGAAACTTCTATGGAGATGACTCAAGAACAAGTTCAAAATAGAACAAAACTTCAAGTCAAATTATCTAATGGATTAAATTCTGAGATTAAGATAATGCCAAACACTGCTTCTGAAACTGCATTAGCAAGACTTGGTGCAAAATGCGAAGAGAATAATTGCACTATCGAGCTTAAAGAAGTTGGAACTGGAAATCAAACAAAAGCTGCTTATGAAATAAAAACTCAAAAACAATCAAAAATTTTGGGATTATTTAAAGCGCAAATGAAAGTACAAGCCCAAGTAGATGCTGAAAATGGTGCAATTATCCAAGCTAAAAAACCCTGGTGGGCATTCTTAGCTACAGAATAAGAGCATCATTTATTTTTTTATTTTTTTATTTTTTAAAAAAAGACCCATATTAAAAAATTATTTATATAGTGTATACTATTCGCTTATTCTTTAAAAAAAATCCCACCCTCCGTCCCTGATAAAAAATTGTTTCAATAAAACCTATCAGTTTAGTTCTATTGTGAAGTTTTAAGCATCGGCTGGTGTTGCTTTTTCTTCAACCTTTGGAGTTTCTTCCGCAGGGTTTTCAGCTGATTCAGTAGATTCTACTGGTTTTTCAGCTTCTGTTGTTTCAGCTACTGGAGCTGTTTGTTCAACAGGTTCTTGTGTTTTTGTTTCTTCTTCCATAATTTGTTAGTAGAATGAGAGTTTTTAAGGGTATTGATATTTTTTTATCCTTATTTACTGTTTTGATTATTATACTAATTCCTTTCTCTTTTTTAGCATTTGAAGTTACACAACAAGGGTATTCTTTATACAATTCTTTATCTGGAGATACGATAAAGGGAGAGTTATTTGGTTTATCTTGCATTAGTTCCGAATCAATGATTTGTTCCTTGATAAATAAAGCAGAAAGATTTAGCACAAAATATCTCTCTAAATTCGGTTTTGATACTAGATTGGAAGATTTGTTATTGCTTTTACAAGATAAAATAAGTAATTTTGTATTTAGCATCCCCATTTTAATTGCCGAGATATTTCTTACTTTTATTATTGCCTTTTTTATTTTAAAGGATTGGGAGAATATATTGAAAAAAATAACGGATTTAATCCCTATGAGAACTAAAACTAAAAATAGATTAATTTCTGAATTTGGAAATATTACTCATACAGTTATTTATGCGCAGTTGTTTGTTGCATTTGTACAGGGAGTTGTTGGTACGATAGGTTTCTATCTCCTAGGTGTTCCATTTCCTATGTTTTTAGGCGTTGTAATGGCATTCTGTGCACTTATTCCTAATGTTGGGACATCTCTTGTCTGGGTGCCAACTTCTGCCTTCTTGATGTTAACAGGCTATTTTTCCAATAATACTTGGATATTAATAAAGGGAATATTTTTGTTCTTTTACGGCATGTTAGTAATTAGTACGATTGATAATGTCTTGCTTGCGAAGATCGTACAGTCTAAAGCCAAAGTGAGCCCAATATTAGTAATTATAGGAGTTATAGGTGGTGCTACAATGTTCGGACTTCCGGGCATATTTATTGGGCCAATATTATTGACTTTACTGATAGTTTATTTTGAAACATTTAAAGAAAGATTTAATTGATTCGATACGTTTAAAAATATGTCTCTTATTTTTCCAACATGACAGAATTAGGATATTCTAGGACCAATGAAAGCATCGCTGCAGTAACACTTGGATTGAATTTAAAACCGCATGATGAAGTCTACTCTGTTGGTGGGAGCGGAGATTTGCCATTTGCAATGCTAGAATATGTAAAAAAAGTTATTGCTGTTGATAACGAACCGAAACAGATAGAATTAATAAAAAAAAGATTAGAATTTTTACTAGATAGAGATATAGATGGATTTTTAAAAGTCACAGAAAAGGGAGTAGAAGACGATAGTTTATATCTTTCTGGATATTCTCAACTCAGTAGTTATAATCTTGTAAGAAGAAATACTTATTTTCGTTCATTTGGTGTCGAAAATATGCGTATAAGATTCGATAAAATAGCAGATAATGCTGAAAGATTAAAGGTAATAGGGGGCGATTTTTTTGAAGGGTTAGATTCCATTAGCCCTGTTTCAAAAATGTACTTATCTAATATAGAAGATACTAATATGAAGATTACTCTAAAGGAATTAATAAATAGGCTAAAATCTAAATTAAAACCTAAGGGTTTAATCTATTGTTCAAAAGGTTTGAATCCTTTTTATAAATCTTTTCTTAAACCTGAAGACGAATCGTTCTTAAATCAATCAATCCACATAGACGAAAGACTGACTCATATTGCAAGAATTATTGAATCAAATACTTTTGTGCCAAAGAATGATATTAGTAACAGACAAATTTGGACTCCAATAGTATTTAGACTAAAATAACTTTATTTCCAACAGGTTTTTCTATATAAACAATAATCACAGAGTTTGCTTGGATTTTTTGGGAAATTACAATCTTTTTCAGCTTGTTCTATTGCTTTTATTTTTTCAATAATCTCTTGCTCCAGCCTTTCTTCTTGTTTTGAATTTCTCTCGGAGATAACTGTTTCATTAAATGCCAACATATGCCAGATTAGCTTTACGGATTTCGCATCTTGGAAATTCTTCTTTACCCAAATAGAATACATCGCAAGCTGTCTATCTTCATCTGCATCAACTTGCTCCTTCATTCGTGAGTTTGTTTTGTAGTCGCAAACATAAAAGTTTCCCTCTTTATCCCTTCCAAGTTTGTCTATTCTAACACTCCAATGGCTCCCATCTGCTAATTCCATTAAATCTTCTGTTTCTAATCCAATTATATCTAATTGATCGTGTAGAAAAATTGAATCGTAGTAATTCTTGAGAAAGTTCCATCCCTTCTGTTTGTAGTCTTGTTCTGTCATTCCGTATTTCACGATTAGAATGTCTGGCGTGTAATTTTTCTCCCAAGTTTCTTTGAAAAATATTTTAATGTCAATTATTGTGTTATGTTTACCTTCACTTCTGTCTTTGTAGAGCTTTTCTAGTGCTTCGTGAACCATACTACCCATAAATGCTTCAATTGTGTTTGGCGCGTCTGGTTTTACTTTATCTATATAGTGTAATTTATATTGGAAAGGACAGTTTTCATAGGTTGAAATTTTTGAGTGAGAATATCTTGCCATAAAATTTTTTAGAAGGCAGGGTTTAAAATGATTTAGGTAGGAAAAGAGGAATTATTTATATGTACAACAATTACATGTTTTTGGAAAATCAATTGTCACATCGTTGCAGGCATGGTCATAAATATTTTTTACTACTCCGTTTTCTTCAACAATGTTTTTTGCTCCAGTGCAGAACATTTTATTTGTATTAAAATATAATTCTCCAGCATTTTTGCAGATGTCGTCACAACTTCCTATACTATTACTATTTCCTTTGTAAACCTGCTGAGAATTACAGACAAGCTCTTTTTTAACAAAAAGTTTTATTGTTACAAATGATGTTATTCCAATAATTATAACAATTACAAGAAGAACAATTATTATTTTGTTAATTTTCATTATTTAATATAAATAATCTCCATTAAATAGTTTTCTCTCCTGAAACTAGTCTCCAGATAACTTTTATTAAAATGATTTAAGTAATTTTTAGTTCATTTTCTATTATTTGTGCTGTTTCTTCAGGTGTCTGTGTCGAACTGTCTATAATAATAAATCTTTTTTCTTTTATTAAGAATTGCTCAAACTTATCATAAAGATACATTGCTCTTTCTTTCATTGCCCATTCACCCCTTTCGAGGTCTCGTTTAGCCACTACTTCTTTATTCGGCAAAAGAAGAAATATTTTTAAGTTATAATCTTTTAAACTGTCAAAATATTGATAAAACTTTTCCCCAATTAGAACATCATCTATAAAAACATTAAATCCATTTTTGTAAAAATTCTTTGCCAGTAAAATTGTATTATCTGCACCAAGAGACAACTGTTTTTGCCAATCTAAGTCATCCCTATTAGCATGTCCATTTTTTATAAAGTCTCTTAAACTATCTGAAGAAACAACAGCACTATTCTGCATTTTACTAGCTAGGATTTCATTTATTGTAGACTTTCCGGCTCCGGGTGGACCAGTTAAAATTACAATATTAACCATGAAACTAATTACCTAGTAACTTTTATAAATGTTCTTTTGGTAGTGTTTTCATGAATAAAGGTGTGTTATTTTTGAGTATATTATGTATGGTTTTTATGCTTTCTAGCGCTTACGCTCAAACAGAGGTTTTATATTTTCATGGTATTGGATGCCCACATTGTGCGATTGTTGCAGATTCGGGAGTTTTGGAGAAGGTAGAAGGCATAGAAGGAGTTAGTCTAACCCAATATGAAGTATATTATGATGTTAAAGGGCAGGAAAAGTTTAAGGAAATTCAAAGTTTATTAAATGTAAAAGATAATGAAAAAGGAATTCCCTTTATGATGATTAATTATTCTGGAAAAGTTACTTATTTAGTCGGTGATAAACCAATAATTGCCAATGCTGAGAATTATGCTAAGACCGGGAATTTCACCCCTATTTCTGAAACAAGTATTCCTGAAATTTCAAATGATCAGATTACTCTTGGAAGTATTGTTGTTGCCGCAGTAATTGATTCTATTAATCCTTGTGCATTTGGTGTTTTGATTTTCTTACTAATTTCTTTATTAAAAGTAGGTTCTTCAAAAAGAGCCCTAAGATATGGTTTAATTTACAGTTTTGTTGTTTTCTTGGTTTATTTTATGGCTGGTTTTGGAATTTTTAAGGCAATACAGTCGGTTTCTTACTTGGGAAATGTTGTTTATATTGTTGCAGGATTTTTAGTTTTAATGTTTGGTATGTTAGAATTTGTTGATTTCTTCAGAGCTAAAAAAGATAAAAAAGCAATTTTGAAAATCCCTACAAGTGCAAAACCTTTGCTTGAAAGAATGAGTCATAAAGGAACATTAGCAGCAATAATTGGTTTGGGTGTTTTGGTTTCATTATTCGAGTTACCTTGTACGGGTGGAATTTATTTGGCTATTCTTTCGCTAATGGCTAAACATGGGAATTTTGCTTGGGGATATTTATTCTTATATAACTTAATTTTTGTTTTGCCCTTAGTTATAATTACTCTTATTATCTACAAAGGAACTTCTCCTGAAATGTTGCAAAGATGGACAAATGGTGAGAAGAGATGGATGAGATTTGCTGCGGGCGTTGTCTTAGTGTTATTAGGATTATACTTATTGAAAGGTAAGTTGTTTTAAGGAGACTTAATGAAAACAATAGAAGGTAAAGACATTAGAAATGTAAAACATGAATCCTTGAGAAATGAGATGGCTATCGTCCCACAGGAATGTATCTTGTTTGATGATACTATTTATAATAATATTAAATTCTCAAATCCTAAAGCTACAAGAGAACAAGTAATGCAGGCAATTAAATTTGCACAATTAGACAAGATAGTTAGTAGATTTCCTAATAAAGAAGATACTATTGTTGGTGAAAGAGGCATAAAATTATCTGGTGGGGAAAAACAGAGAGTTTCTATTGCTAGAGCTATTTTGGCTAATAAGAAAGTACTAGTCTTAGACGAAGCAACATCTGCACTAGATTCCGAAACAGAACATGAAATACAGAAGGACTTGCAGAAATTAATGGAAGGAAGGACATCTATTGTTATTGCACACAGACTTTCAACTATTATGAATGCAGATATAATTGTTGTTATAAAAGAAGGGAAGATTGTTCAGATGGGCAAACATAACGAATTGATAAGGAAATCTGGAGAATACAAGAAACTTTGGGAATTACAAAAGGGCAGTTATTTGAAAGAGTAATTATCTTAATTCCCATCCCCTAACTCTTGCTTTCATATATAATTCTCTAGGGCATTTTGTGCCAGATTTTGAGAAAGCGCAGATTACGCAGCAACTCGTTATTGGCGTTCTAACTTCTTCCTTACATTTTGGACAAGTATATTTTTGAGGAGATGATTCGATTGAGACTTTTGCAGTAGTTCCTTTTTTACAATGTGGACAAACCAAAATAATTGAAGTAGGTATCTTTTGCATACTCTTTTTTACCATTTACTTATAGCCCAAAGTTTCTTTAAAAGAATATTGAAGATTTAGTTGTATCTATTTAGTAGTTACAAATAGGAAGGTTTAAAAACATATTTGTAGCTGACATTTTATGGATGGAATAATTAAACGCACAATATTTGGACAGATAGTAGATAAAGCAAAAGCCGAGCCCACTAATAGTGAAACAAGGAGTAAATATATTAATTATTTCTTAGAAGGGGCTAGGTCTGAAGCATACAGAATGTCTAGAGCAACAAACAGAATGTTAATTACCGATATCGCTTATGCAATTCTCCCCACTTTTTTATCTCCTTTTAGAAAAAAAATAAAAGATTCCATCTCAAACAATGCAGCAGTAGCCTTTAGTTCTGCTAAATCTATGTATGATAATGTAAATAGATTTCTTCAAGCAAATTATTTACCTGAAGAAGAAATTCACAGAAAAGATCAAAGAATTAATGAATCTGAAAAAGATTTTACTTCTGCAGTAGGCGACGAGTTTAACTTAAAAAAGATTGTCCAATTAAGAGAATCAGGTAGTTTAGATTACTGCTTGGAAGATTTGAATTGCCTAAATGACATGACTCAATCAGTTGTTGCCCCAATAAGAAATGCGACAGAGCATGGACACAGTCATGCTATTGTAGAATCCGTACCCATTAAAGGAATTCCAGAGTGCGGAGAAGGGTTTAAACTTACAAATTTACTCTCTAAAGCACTACCTAGCCACAGTATATCTGGTTTAGCATTTTTAGTATCTGGGGAATCTATGTATCGTACACACAGAATAATTGAAGGTTCTTTGAGACAAGCAAGTATTTAAAAAACTAATTATTATCTTATAGCCATGGAATGGATAAGTATTGCCTTAATTGCACAGATGTTTGTATTAATAAATCCCTTTTCATCTTTTCCAGTTTTATTTACGGCCCACCAGAATAAAATGAACGTTAAGAAAATTGCAGTTCAAGCTTCTATCTTGGCTTTTGTTATTGCAGTAATTATTTGTTTGATTGGCGCTAAATTATTCGGATTTTTTGGAATAACGGTTGATTCTTTTAGAATTGCAGGCGGTATTTGTTTGCTTTTACTAGGTTTAGATACTATTAGAGATAAACACGTGAAAGAAAACGTTGGAAAAGTTGATAGTTTAATCTCAATTTTAGCAACACCTCTTTTGACTGGACCTGCTACAATCTCATTTATTATAATTAAGTCATTGGAAATTGGTAGAACTACTCTTTTGTTGAACATAGTATTTACATTCATCTTAGTAGGGCTTGTTTTTGTCTTATTCTCCTATAGTATAAAGAAGATAAACTTTAGAGTTATTGAAATCAGTTCTAAAATTTTAGGTTTATTTTTAACTGCAATGGCAATAGAGTTAATATTTACGGGTGCTTACAATCTAGTTACTTTGGCTGCATAGATTACCAAAAACGATTTAAAGTGCCAAACTATAGAGTTTTATGGTTAAAATCTTAGATATTTTAAAAGGGATGAATGCCCAGACACTGTATTATCCTGGTTGTATGTTGAAAAACGTTATGACTGCAGAACAGGAGAATTACAAGAGAATTTTCAATCTTTTGGGAATTGACTTTGTTATGTTGCCAAGTACTGAAGTTTGTTGCGGTAGCCCAGTTATGAATGCGGGCTATAAAAAAGATACAAAAGATTTAGCTAAAAAGAACTATACTTTATTCAAAAAGCAGAATATTGATAAAATAATTACTCCGTGTGCAGGATGCTACAATATGTTCAAGAATGAATATCCTAAGTTGTTAAGAGAGTGGGACATTGAAGTTGAGCATGTAACGCAGACAGTTCTTAACGCTTTGAAAAACAGAAAACTAAAACAATTTTCAGGTAGAGAAATTGTCACATATCACGATCCTTGCCACTTAGGAAGATATTCTGGAATTTATGATGAACCTCGTGAAATAATTAAGTTATTAGGTGGAGAACTGAAGGAAATGAGACATAATAAAGAAAATGCTTTATGTTGTGGTGCTGGTGGTGGGATGCGGGCAAATTATCCAGATACTGCTAAGAAGATTGCTAAAAAAAGAATGGATGAAAAACCAACCGATGCCCAATTTACTTTAACACCTTGTGGACTTTGTACTGCTAATTTAAAGACTGCCGATGACTCTGTTGTTGAATTTTCAACGTGGGTTTTAAGGAGATTAACATGAACTTAAAAATTGGTTGGTATAATGTTTTGAGAGGATTTCACAATAAAAAGCCAGATGGCTCTTTTTCTTTTGAACCTAGAAGATTAGAAGCGGCTAGAAATATTATCCGAGTTATGAATCCAGATATTCTTTTTATTGGCGAGGGAGATTTTAATCCACTTTGCAAAATTAAAGGCCCAAAAATAAAGACAGTTGATTATAGAAAAGAATTTGGTTTTCCTTACGTTTATTATTCTAGGCCTGATGAAACTTCTAGAAAGGGAGAAGTTATTCTTTCTCATTTCCCATTTACTACTGAGAATTTTTCAATTAAAGATAGCTCTTATATCAAATCTCATTTTATAATTGAAGGAAAGAAAATTAATATTGATATGATTAACCCGTATCCAACTATTTCTGAAAAAGATAAAACTGAATGGGTTAGTAAAGTTTTAGATAAAAAAGAAGAACCATATATTTTACTTGGAAACTTTAATGCCTTATCTCCAAAAGACAGATATAAAGTAGATGTTTTGACAAAGGAGTTTACTGTTTTCCATGCAAGCAAAGAAAAGGCAGAGTCAAATGTAAGAGACGCACTTAGTTGCGCAATGCTAAAAAAAGTTATTTCAGCAGGATTAATTGACAGTTATTATGTGCGTAATGAAAAATATGATAGCACAATGCCTACAAAAAGATATAATGTTACAAATAATAAGACTGGAATGAGGATTGATTATATTTTCTGTTCTAAAACTATAAGGGTTTTAAAATCTGGAATAGTTAAAAATAAATTAGCAGAGATGGCTTCAGATCATTATCCTATCTTTGCTTATGTGGAAATAAGATGAAAATGGAAATCGCACCATGTATTCATGATAAGAAAGTTGTTGAGAAAAATTCAATCAACGTGCTTGAATATAAATTTATGATTTATCTAGCTGGAGTAAATACTAAAAAGTTTTGTTTTACTTCTAATACACAAAGAGAACTGGCTGTAAAATCTATTTTATCTTTTGTCAAAGAAAGAGTTAAACAAGAAGATGTTGATAAAATATCTCCGATTTGGGATATATGCTTGAAAATACGAAAGTTAGATTTTGATAACTTAGAATCTGTTGAACATATTTATTCTGAGCTCTTCAAATTATCTAACAAGAAAAGTTCAAAATATTATAAAATTCTTGGGAAGGAAGATATAAAATGAACACTGAAAAAATAGTTTATGAAACTGATGCATCGCAAGTTAAAGGAAAAGCTACAAATATTTTGCAACCTGCAAGTATGCAAGAATTGAAAATGTTTGTTAAGAGTAACCCTAAGATTTGTATTCGTGGAGGAGGAAGTGGACTTGCAGGAGGTGCTGTTCCACAGGATGAAGTTGTTTTAGATATGTCTTTGATGGAGAAAATAAGTAATTTAGATACAAATAGAAGAACTGTTGAAGTTGAGGCAGGAATTATTTTGGATGATCTGAATGATTATTTAGCAGGATTTGGATTAGAGTTTCCCGTTAATCCTTCTTCGCATGGAATTTGTACACTTGGAGGAATGATTGCAACAAATGCCGTAGGTTCTAGAGCAATAAAATATGGCAAAACTTCTGAATGGTTGAATTGGCTCGAGATTGTTAATTCATATGGTGATGTTGAAAGAAAGGCTCAAACAGAATTAAGTGATTATTCAGGAATGGAAGGAATTACAGGAGTTATTTCGAAAGCTAGTTTAAGGTTAATTGACAAACCGGTTATTTTAAGTGGAGATCTAGTTGTTAGAGATTATATCGATGAGATTGTAAATATTGTCAGAGATTTAAAACGAAATCCAAATGTTTCAATGATAGAATTTTTAGATAAAAGAGTCTCAGAGTTTGTAGGTTTACCATTCAAATATCATTTAATTATTGAATACGGATCTGAGGAAGGCAAAATTAAAGGAGAAGAATTTACAAAGTTAGTTAATGTGAGGGATAAAGTTTATCCGATGCTTGCAGAAAAAGGATATACTAGAATTGAAGATCCAAAAATATTACTGGATAGATTTACAAAACTATTTAATTATTTAGAATCTTATGGAGTTCCTGTTTTTGGGCATTTATCCGTCGGTATTTTACATCCTTGTTTTTCAAAAGAACAGGAAAAATTAATTCCGGAAATAATGCAAATTACTAAAAGATTATCTGGACAAATTTCTGGAGAACATGGAATTGGTTTATTAAAGAAGGAATTTGTTGATGTTAACGATAAAAAACTTTTAACAGTTATTAAAAATAGAATAGATCCAACAAATAAATTTAATTCTGGGAAGATTTTATGAACAACAAACAGATAAAAGAATTATTAGAAAAAGTAAATCCTTATTTTGGAGATAGCGTTGCTCACGGGTTAGATCATACAAAAAACGTATTGAGAAATGCAATAGAAATTTCTGAAAAAGAAGGCGGAGACATTGATATCATAGTTGCTGCAGCAATATTGCATGACATTGCAAAAAATAAACAAAACAAAGAAGAAGTGGAGTGTCATGCAACCGAAGGAGCCAAAATAGCTAAAGAGTTATTAGAAGGATTTGATTTTCCAAAAGAAAAAATAGATGCAGTTTGTTATGCGATAAAAATTCACAGAAAAAGTACTTGCCTTAAGCCTGAAACAATAGAAGCGGCAATAATACAAGATGCAGACAGATTGGAATGCCTAGGCGTATCTTTAATTGTGAGATTTTTACTGTCTGCTGGAAAACATGGTACGCCACTGTATGATCCTGAAAATAAAAATACAGAAGAACATTGGTCAAAAAAACCTATAATGAATCATATTATTGAAAAATTAAAAAGAAATAAACCAGAAAATTTTAATACTAAATATGCAAGAAGTATAGCAAAGGAAAAATATGATTATACTCTTGATTTCGTAAATAAATTCGTCAAGGAGTGGAACACTATATGAAAATAGATTTTAAACAAGCAAGAGAATTTTTGGAAAGAGTAAATGATAAAGATAATGCAATGATATTTACCCATACCGATATGGATGGATTTGCTGCTGGAATTCTATTACAAGACTACTTGATTAGTAAAGGAGCTAAAACAGAAGTGAGAATTATAAATTCAGGAGTTACAAGAATTTCAGATACGCCTCTTGGGGGATTTAATAAAATATTTATAACTGACCTAGGCCCTAGCCTGATTTGGGAAGATTTAGCAACGTTAAAAGATAAAGAAATTTTTTATACAGATCACCACCAGGAAGAGAAGGATAAACCAATACCTGATTTTGTATTTGAACTAAGAACTCTTTCTCAAGGATATGTTCCTTCCACTAGAACGATTTATGAACTAACTGAAAAAGAAAATGCAGATAAATTATGGCTCGCTACTGCCGGAACTCTATCTGATTATGCTGAGAAATATCCAGAAAATACAGAATTTTTGCAAAATTCTTACAAAAAACTAGGAATGGCACATGAAGAATTGCTGAAATACTTATTTAAATTTAATTTTGCATTAATTGGTTCCCCTTCTTTAGAAGAAGCTTTTACGGAAGTTTCCAAAATGAAAAGATTAGAAGATATTCTGAGACTTGCAAAATATTATGGGCCTGTTGAAAAAGATATGGAAAGAATAAGAGAAGATTATCTTAAAAATAGTGAACTATTTGGAAAATTTATCTATTATAATATAGAAACAAAATACCCTGGCGTGAAATCTGCATTTATTAATGAGGTTTCTGGAAAAGAAATGGAAAATATATTAGTGTTCTCTACAAAAAAGGGAAAAGAGATGATTAGTCTTTCTGCGAGAAATCAATCTAGAATATATGATGTTAGTAAAATCTTACAGGAAGGAGTTACAGATCTTAAAGACGGTTTAGCTGGAGGGCATAAGTCTGCTGCAGGAGCACAGATACATGCTGAAGATTTAGATAAATTTAAAGAAAAATTAAAACAAATAGACCCAGATAAATTTAGAATTTAATTAGAATGGAAGAGATTCTAAATCTCCAGAACTTTCATTTGCCTTTTTTCTTATGGTGACATAAAGCGGAGGCATATTAAAATACGCCCTAACTTCATCATTTGGCTGAATAAATTCTCCATCTGAATAATATCCTTTAGTTAAATCGCTATGTATTAGTTCTCTATATACAGTGTCATACCTAAATCTAATTCGTTCCATAAACAAATTGCCTTTACTCCTAGCCATTTCAAATGGCAAATCTTTCCCCTTTCTTAATCTGTCAAGTGACCTAATTGAAAGATCTCGCCTAAAAGAATCTTGAGAGTGGTATAATTGACTTTACCAAGCAGGGTTTTCTGCTAAAACCACTCTCAATTTATGATCCGCATGCTTTGGTTCCAGATGGGGCTTAGTGGAGATCCAGAGTTTATTGTTTAGCAAGTCATAATACAAATATTCAGCATGATCAATATAATGAAAACTCATGCCGCCTAGCTCTTTTAAGGGTTTTTCCGGATTCCACATGCCTCTAAAAAACCAGGTCTACTTTTAAGGATTATTAGCATTACATATATATCTTACTTTCAAAACATATAAAAAAGCTCTTGATAATCTAACTTATATGGTAGCGAAGAAAAAAACATCTACAAAACAGGGAAAGAAACCGATACAATTGAAATTGAAGAAAGATGAAGGTTTCTTTGATGATGTTCCAAAACAGAAAGTTAAAACAAATGTAAGCGTAAGAAATGCGATGGAAGAAGTAAAAGAAATTCTTTCACCATGTATAAAATGCGGAATGTGTAAGTCCCTTTGCCCAGTTTTTAAGACTCTAAAGAAAGAAGAAATTTCCCCAAGAGGACATGCAATTATGCTTAATGAAAATATTCTGAATGAATTGGTTTTTCAGTGCAATCTTTGTAAAGCTTGTGAAGCAAAGTGCCCTTTAAATTTAAAAATATGTGATGCTATGAAAAGAGCAAGAGAGGCATTGGTTTTAGATGGTAAAAGTTTGAAAAATAATGGAGAGATGATTGAAACTATTAGAAAAACGGGAAGTCCCTTTGAAGGTGGAAAAGCTGATCCGGATAAATTGTACTGTTGCTAAAGAATTATCTTACTCTTTTTCCTATATCTTTTAATTCTCTAATAAACTGCTGAGCATACTGCACCTCTTCCCCATGAATTGTAAATCCGGTAAGTCTTTGAGGCAATAACCTTTCCCCAAATTTAATTTCATCTCTTATCATTTGTTCATATTTTGAAACATTACAATTTGTTCTGGCTTTGTACTTTCCCGTTATTTTGGGAATTAGTCCTCTCTGCCCAAGTTCTGGATGAAGATTCTTACGATAATAGAAATTCTCAACAATCTCTGTCGGTAGTTGTTCTGTTGTGTAATGAGGACAATTACTTTTACCATATTTGGCTACAATTTGAGAGTTTAGATTTAGATTAGTATTCCACTTTTTAAAAAAGTCTGTCACTAACTCAATACTCCTTCTAGTACTTACTTCCTCTTCAAAAAGAATAATTTTTGCATCTTTTTTTCTAATTCTTTTGGCAAAATAATCTTCTATTACTTCACTGTCAGTTACTACCATCGTATAATCTGGTTCCTCCCATCCATGATTCATTGAACCCAACCTTACAGGATCAATCCTAGAAAATTTTGGAGTCTGTTCAGTAGGAAATCTTCTTTTCCAAGCTTCTTTTATAGCAAATCCGTATGGAATTGAAGAAGTTTCTGTTAAAAATATATAATCTGGTGAACTAATATCGCCATTACCGAACTGAGTACTGTGCCATCTTTCAACTAATAAATCTATGCCTTCTCCTAATTTTCTAGCATCTTCATCTGTTATTTGCGTTTTAATAAGATTTTCTACCATTTTGGATTAGGCTGCAATTTCCAGTGTTTTTCTAACTTGGATTTCAGAATTAGTCCTAATAGCGCGCTCAACCCTATTAATTAAACTTGAACTTACATCTATTTGGGCAATAGCTACTAGACCGCCAATATGCGCAAGTATTTCTCTTTCATTATGTGGCTTCTTCCAAGACCGAGCCATAGCTTCTTCACTGAAACCCTCATAAAATAACTTTTTAGTAAACTCATCAGAGGTATGAGCATATTCTTCGCTAAAAAAATCAAATTCAAATCCTAATTTTTTTGCAGTTTGCCATAATACTGCTAAATTCCCAGTCAGATCTGCAACATGTCCCTCTTCATGCCCAATTACAAATTTGTGATGACTACCCGAACCACCATAAGCATCAATTGTGAAATCAATGGTTTGTTTTTCTTCATTATAAGACATGCAAACTTCACCTAGTCGATCGCAGATTAGAGATTTATTCCTGCCTAGCTGAAAATTTCTATTCATAAAATCTGAATATTTTGCTCTAGCTCCTCTGGGAAGAATTATTCCTGCTTTAATATTTCTTAAAGCCATCTTATCTATATGCCATGATTCAAAATGCAGGAAGTTTTCTAGGATGGAGTTATCTGTATGCCATGATTCAGAATACAAAGGATTTTGTAGGGAGGAGTTAGATTCTACCATAAAATACCAGCTTAATTATACTATTTAAACCTTACTGCATGTTACTCCTTTAAAGATACAAAATAATAAACTAAAAGGCAAACAATTAAAAAGCAGAGTTGGCTTGGGCGAAAATGAAATCTAAAAAAATAACCTCCTCAGAGAAACCAGCTGGCAACCCTAATGAAAAAATTAGCTATACGGATAATTTGAAAGTTGTTGAGAGTTTTTCAAAGGAAGATTTGAAAGTTATTGAAAAAATTAAGAATAAAGAATTCGAATCTAGAGATATTTTTGAATTGAAGCTTAAATCTGAGGAAGCAGCCAGGCAATCTGAGATTAAAGAACTTATTTCCTATCCGTTAATTAAAAAAAACTTAACATATAACCTACCCCACCAACAGGAAGGTGCTTTGAAAATTTTAAGAGATCTAGACGGTAGGGCCTTATTAGCAGATGAGGTTGGTCTTGGTAAAACAATTACTGCTGGAATGGTTCTAAAAGAATGCATTGTAAGAGGTTTTGTCAGAAGAGCTTTAATTCTAACGCCACCATCTTTAGTAAACCAATGGAAAGAAGAGCTTAAAACAAAATTTGAATTGGATTTTACTGAAATTAATAAAGAGAGTGAATGGGAAAGTGCAGAGCTTGCTATTGCTTCTATTGATAAGGTTAAAAATTTCAATCCACAAACAAATGAGTTTAAACATGGACAGGCACATCAAATTTATTGGGATGTTATTATTATTGATGAAGCACATAAACTAAAAGATAAAAATACGTACAGATGGAAATTTGTAGATAAACTTCAAAAGAAAAGACTTCTTTTATTGACTGCAACTCCATTCCAGAATGATTTGATTGAATTATATAATCTTCTTTCACTTTTAAGAAGAGGTCATTTGGGAACAATTAGTGAATTTAGATCTAATTTTTTAGTAGATGGGAATGAAAGACAGCCACTAAATCCTAGAGAATTAAAAAGAAAATTATCTGAGGTAATGATTAGGAGGAGAAGAGATGAAGCTAAGGGAGTAAAATACATGAAAAGAATTCCAAGAATCCAGTCAGTGGAAATGACTCTTCCAGAAAAAAGAGCTTATGAGCAGGTTGTAGATTTATTATTAGTACATTATCTAGATTTTAACGGAATTCCAATAAATACTGTTTTGGCAGCACATTCAATTCTTCCAAAGATAACAAGTTCTTCAAAGTCTTCAATTGAGTTTTTAGAAAATCTTATTGATAATCCTAAATATCATACTAGTACAGTAGAAATTGCACAAGAAATTTTACAGGATTTCAAAGAATTGACAATTGATAGTAAGTTAAGTAAATTAATTGATATAATTAGTGAGATAATGGCAAGAGATAAAACTAAAAAAGTACTAATTTACACAAAACATCCTGCAACTTTAGAATACATCTCGAATACTTTAAAGAAACAAAATTTTAGCATTACCGAATTTAAGGGCGGCCTGACACCTATGGAAAAAACAAAAAGAATACAAGATTTTAAAGATAAGACACAAATTATGGTAAGTACTGAAACAGGTTCTGAAGGTCTTAATCTTCAATTTTGCTCCATAATAGTTAATTATGACTTGCCTTGGAATCCGATGGCAGTAGAACAGAGAATAGGTAGGTTAGACAGAATTGGGC
Organism: Candidatus Woesearchaeota archaeon; assembly: GCA_964440825.1. GTDB lineage: Archaea > Nanobdellota > Nanobdellia > Pacearchaeales > GW2011-AR1 > CABMGO01. The sequence continues at coordinate 7,164 of CAYYKU010000002.1, read as the reverse complement.
AAAAGAGTGATATTTACGTTTACAATCTTGCGACAAAGGGAACGATGGAAGAGCATGTTGTTGATTTAATTATTAATAAAATGTGCTGCATCGGTTTAATTATGGGTGAATTACCAATTATTTTATTTAATATGGGACTAGATTCAAGTGGAACAACAGGAGCAAATAAATTCGAAGAAAAACTTATGAATGCTTTTATTAATTCTAAAAATAATTTAAGTAGATTTGCTATTGAAGTTGATAAGGTTGAAACTGAAATAAGTAGGGGAATAAAGGATTACGAAAAAACTAAAAAATATACTTCGGAGTTGTTGGACAAATGAGCAAAAACATAAAAATTAATTCTAAAAATCAGGATATTTCAAAGAATTTTCTTATGGAGTTTTTTAAGGATTTTTCTACTGAAGAGAAAGAAAGAGTATTACATGTAACTAATGTTCCGGAAGATTTTGAAAATTTTATTGGCAAAAAAGCACCCTATAAATTTGTTTTTGATATTAATACACATAATAAAGTAGCTAACTCTGAATTGATAATGCAAGGAAGTTATTTTTTATTAGCTATTAGAGATTATTTGGAAAATAAAGGTCAGACAAGTTTAGTAAAACTCCAAGCAATTCCAGGAAAATCAACACTTTCCAAAATAAAAGGAGAAAAATTATTTTACGAATTTTCTTTTATGTCAACTTATCAATATCTCAATGATAAAAAGCAGTCTTTGAATAGATTTTTTGTTAAAGACGGAAAAATATTAGAGATAGATGTTTCTAAATTTAAAACACAGAAAGGTAATAAAGATGAAATTCAAACTTTGAATTCTGAAGAATACTATCAACTTGCAAAGAAAAAATTAGGAGAAAGAATCTCGAGCGATATAAAACCCATTAAGAAAATTTTGAAACAGAAACTTGAAAGAGAATTAACTAGAGTAAAGAGTCACTATAATAAGCAAATTAAAGAAAAAGATGATGAAGTAGAAAGTTGTGCAAATAAAATCAAACTATTGCAGAGTAAACTTAGACATACATCTTATGAAAGAGATAGAAATATTATTATGCGTATGATTCGGGAATCTAACGAAAGACTCGAAATGCTTAAAAAAAGAAGCTATAAAGAAAGATTAAAGGTAGAAGAGGAGTTTCACATTAAAGATGAAGTTGAAAAGCATGCCCTAACTATTAAAAATACTCTAATTAATGTTACGGCCTATTATTTTTAGTTTAAAATAGCATACAAAAATAATTTATAGACAATAATAATCTTTAAATAAGGGTTTTATCTAATATAAATATGATAAAGAGAGGAAGTTTAGTATCTATTTTTGCTTTTGCAGTTTTATTTAGCTTGGCTTTTGCTTCAGCGACGATAGAAATAACACAACAACCTTTTGAAGTTTACAATTTTGGAGATACAGTATTCACTTCTGTAAGTTTAAATCCTTCAAATGTAACTGGTAGTTTTGAAATAAATTTAGTTTGTGATGGAAACTCAGTAAATTTTTATAAAATAGCTCCTGCAGAAAGTGCTTTTTCACCAAATGTTCCGCAAAAAATAAATCATAAAATAATACTTACTAAAGAATATTTAGGTTCTTTAATTGGTGACTGTTATATTCAATCCTTTTTAGGAAGCGAGTCTGTAAATTCTAATCATTTTCTATTAACTGAGGATATTTCATTAACCACTAAAATAGATAAGGCATTATACAGCCCAGGAGAAACTGTTTCTATTTCTATGGAAGCTAAAAAAGCAAATGGCATCTCCTTAAATGGACACTATCAACTTTCAAGCTCAGCTAATTTGAATGGAAATGTAGAAGAAGGAATAGCTACAGCATTATATCAAATTGCTAATGATGCTCCTGCTGGAAAATATGAAGTAGTTGTATGGGTTTATGATGGGGAGATTAATAATATTTTAAATCAGAAAAAATATGCATTATATTATGAAGTTAAGCAAGTCCCTAGAAAATTAGAAATTGGTTTAGGTAGTTTTGAAGCAACACCAAACCAAAATTTTAGTTTTTCTGTCGATTTGACTGATCAAATAGGATTGAAAATGCCTGGAAGTGTTTCTGTTAAATATACTTCTCCAAAAAACGAGCAAAATAATTTAGATATTTTATCTGGAACAACTGGAACTATAGACTTTCCAAGTGATGCAACTCCTGGAAGTTATCTTTTAACTGCTACAATTGGAGATCTTTCTGTTGAAAAAGAATTTACAGTAAAAGAAGTCGCTAATATCTCCGTTGTTTTACTTGAAGATTTGAAGATGGTTTCTGTTACAAATATAGGAAATGTCCCCTATTCAGATAGCTTAAATGTTACAATAGGAAATGAAACTGAGACAATTTTAGTAGATTTAAAATTAGGAGAGGAGAAAAGATATAATTTACATGCGCCAGACGGCATATATGATGTTCTTGCACAAACAGGAGTATTTTCTGCAGCTAGCCAATTAAGTTTAACTGGGCATGCAGTTTCAGTTGGCAGTTGGACCGGAGTCGGTTTATTCGAACAATATCCTTTGGTTTGGTTTTTTATTGCACTTATTTTAATTGTAGCAGGAATAATAGTTTTCATGAAGTTCAGAAATAATAGAACATATGACTATAAAGCAAGATCACATGAAAGAGCACAAAAAGAAATGAAAGATGAAGACTTGAACGAAATCAGCAAAAAAGCTTTCCAGAAAAAACAATTCCTGAATTTGGCAAACCCAATAGTAAACGAAGCTCAATCAGTACCTACATTAAAGGGAAATAAAGATAATTGCTCAGTTATTGCGGTCAATATAAAGAATTATGCTCATTTAGGTGTGGAAGCTAGAAGTAGACTTAATGAAATTATTTCGACTGCTAAGGACAAATACGGAGTTTTAGAATTTAGAGGACAACACATGTTGATTATTTATTCTCCCTTGGTTACTAGGACTTACAAGAACGAGATAATTGCTTCTAAAGCAGCTTGGAAGATAAGAAATGAGCTGGACAAATATAATAGTAAATTTAAAGATAAAATAGTATATAACATCGGATTGAATGCTGGGGAGATGGTTTCTGCATTAGTAAATGGAAAATTAGCCTATACAAATATTGGAAATGGTGTTGTGCTTGCAAAGAGAATATCTGACTTAAGTGAAGGCAAAATACTTGTTTCACAGTCATTTAGACAGAAATTAATGAGAGAGTTGAAGATTGCTAAAACAGATTTCCACATTGGTAATTCGGAGATTATGGAAGTTATAGCTATGGCTGACATAGATAGAAATCAAGACAAATTAACAGATATTATGAAACGTTCTAATTTTATGAGAACTGAATAGTGTACACAAAATTAATTTATTTGAATAATGTAATCATGGGAAAACCTGTTGCTTCGAGTAGGGAAGAAAACGCTAAATTATGTATCAATTTTTACAGCAAATTATTTGAAGATCTAATTAAAAGCGAGGCTAATTATGGATATGAATTTAAAGGCTTAATGCAGGCCAAGATTGTTACTTCGGGTTTAATTTCAGCGGCAAATAAAGAAGTGTGCATTTGTTGTAGCAAGTTCTCTGCTGATTTATGGATGGATCCAAAAGTGTTTACGAGTCTTTCCAGAGCGTTAGATAGAAATGTATCTTTTAATATAACCTCTGAAGGTCCAGTTCCTAAATATTTAGAAGCTTATCTTCTAAAACACAGTGTCCAGATTAGATACGCTATTGCTGACCATACAGAACCTGGAAATATGATAATAAGCGATACTCGTGCATATACTATAATGAATTCTGATGCACTAGAAGGTTTGGTGGCTTTTAACGATCCAGTTGGCGCGTTTAACTTAAGAAGACCACTTGATTAAAAAATAGAAATCTATTTAATCTGGGTTTTTGAAGACTTTTTATGGGAAAACAAACATTGGGCTTTAATTTTTATGAAGAAATAGTTAAAACGTTAATTAAAGATGACTCTTCTCAATTACTTGAAGTAAAAGGATTAGACCATACTGCTGTTGTTTTAGATAATCTTGTTTCGACTGCCAATAAAGAAATAAATTTATTTTGGAGAACACTTGAACAGCCTATTTGGAATAGTGAAAGAGTTTACGCTGCTTTTGAAGGGGCAATAAACAAAGGTATAGAATTAAAAGTTGTAGTACAAGATACTGAGAGAAATAGCCTCTCACAAGTAAGAAGATTATTTTATGATTATCAAATACCGGTTATTCCTTTCAAACCTTGTGAATTACAGGATCAAAACTTTGTTTCTTGCGACGGAAAGGCATTTTTTCTTTGGAAGTATTCTGCTGAAAAGGGATCTGCTTGTTTTAATGACTCTGTTCTTGCTTCTCAATTGCATCTTGATTATGGTTCTGTGAGGAAAAGATAATTATTTAAGTAGAATTTCAGGACTATTTTTATGGCTACAGTGCTTATAGTGGATGATCAAATAAAAGAAGTTCAATATCTTATTGATGCAATAGAACAAAAAGGACATAAAGTTGTTTGTTATTCTTACAGTCAAATTGCTCAGAAAGTTTTAAGTGAGAGATCATTACGTCCTGATTGTGCGATTTATGATATGATGATGCCCAGATATGCCGATGATTCTAAGTTATCTGCAGAACTTGGAGGTCTTTTACTAGTTCGTGAAACACAGAGAAAGTCTCCCGACACTAAAATGGTTATTCATACAAGCGGACTTGAAGGGGCATTGAAAGAAAAAGTCGAAGGTTTGGGAGTTCCAGTTTTTATAAAAAATGAAAATCGTGTTGGAGATATTATTAAGAATTTAGGATTGTAAAATTATCGAGTAATCAAGAGTTTATCCATTTCTTCTTTAAGTTTCTTAACCTTTGTTTGTGCGAAATGCTCTCTTGCAGGTGCTAAAATTTCATTGATTTTTTCTGCCATTGCAGATTTTAAATCCATTGGATGAAGTTTTTTGTTTGTGAAATCATCTGCTAATTCTTCGAATGTTTTGTAAGTTTTATTACCGCCAAATTTCTCAGGTCTTTTTATTTCTAATGTGGATTTATCATTAATAAAAACTAAATATTTTGCCCAATCCATCAATGGATTAAACCCTATTTCTCCCTCGGGACAGAAAGCTCCGGAAATCTTCTTCTTTACTTCTTCTTCATTGTCTACCATGTAGATTGCTGAACCTGGAAGTGACTTTGACATTTTCATTTGTGCCCAAAGATCTTGCATACTCTCTTTTGGAACAGGCCAAATAGTTGGTTTTTGAAGTCCTAAAATTAAGTGTCCATGAACTGCAACAGGCTTTATTTTTTCTCCTTTTTTATTTAATAAAGGAGAGAACTTCATTTGAAGAGCGACTTCTCTTGCAATAACTTGTGCTTTTCTTTGATCGTTTCCAGCATGAGTTAAATTAACTCCTTGTTCAAAAATATCCGCTACTTGCATTGCAGGATATAACATTATTGCAAAATTAACACTTTCACCTTCCTTTCTTCCAGCAATAGTAATACTTCTTTGCATTCTCGCTAAAGTTGTATTTTTAGAAACATCAATAACTGTTTGCCAATATCTATCGTTATTATGATATAATTCGCTTCCTAAAACAAATTTCAAATCTTTTGGATCTCCACCAACACACTTGTAAGCTGCAATTAAAGCTTCTTTGAAGAATGGAACGCCGATTTCTTGTATTATTTTCATGTCTCCGCCAAGTTTATTGTTAATCCAAGAATGATAATCTGCTAAGAAAATAGAAGTTTCAACACCTGCATCGTGTAAATCTTTTACTTTTGACATACAAACTAAACCGTGTCCTAAATGAGGTTTACCTGAAATCTCAAAACCAATATAGTGCTTTAATTTTTCTTTGTTAGTTAAAAGTTCTACCAACTCTTCTTCTCCGATTATTTCTTCAGTATTTCTTTTAATCAGAGCTAGTTTTTCTTCAACTGTTAATTCTTTTTTTGCCATAGTTAACTCTTGTTTTTGTGTTATTTAAACTTTTGCCGAGATTATCTTTTCAACTTCTCTTACAGCTTCACCTAGTTTGTCGTGCAAGTTATATACGGTAAAATCAAATTCTTGTGCAGATTCCATTTCGGTTAGAGCAGTAGAAAGTCTCTTTTCTATAACTCTTTCATCATCAGAATTTCGGCTCATAAGTCTTACTTTTAATTCTTCTAAACTTTCTGCCTGAATAAAGATTACCTTACAGTCTGGATCTATTTTTTTCATATTTACTGCACCCTGAACATCAATTACGAACAAAACGTTTGTACCGGCATGCAGGATTTTCTCAACGTCTTCTTTTCTACTCCCATAATAGTTACCATAAACGTTTGCAAATTCAAAAAATTTGTTATTTTTTAGATTTTCTTTAAACTCTTCTCTCGAAAGAAAAAAATAGTCTTTTCCGTCTATTTCACCCCCTCTTTTTGGCCTAGTTGTGCAAGTTATTACTTTCTTAGTATTCAATTTTAAATTTGCTAAAATTCTTTTGGAGATTTCGGTTTTGCCAACTCCAGATGGGCCAGTTATAATAAAAATTTGTCCTTTCATGAATATTATACTCTATTGGCGTTTAAAAATATTTATAAACAGAAGAGATTTAATTTTATTATGAAAAGAAGTGTTAAAGTTGATCTAAGTTGGAAAGTTTGGTCTTTGATTGTCGGATTTTTTATTTTAATTGGATTTGTCGGATTAAGTTTTGCATATAATTCTGGCGCTGCTCCGAGTGTGATGGGCCATTCTGCTGATGAAATTGAAGGCAGTGTAAGTGGTCTTCCTGCTGGTGCTGATTATGTAGTTACTACTTGGCGTTCTAGTGATAATACTTCATGGTATAGAAAATACAATAGTGGTTGGATTGAACAAGGTGGAATTTCATTTGCAAATGATTATACTGCTATTGATTTACCAACAGCATTTACTAATAATAAGTATACATTACTACTAGCTTATTTTGGCGGAAATAGTACTAGCGAAGAAAAGTGGACAAATACGGAGTATAGTGCTGGGATGTATGTTTATGGAAGGACCACTACTTCTTTCAAAAAAGAAACTAGTTGGACATTAACAGGAGCAGGACACGCTAATCGACCAGTAATCTTTTATGCAAGTGGTTTCTAATACTAGGGCTTTGCGTCTAAATTAAACATTTAGCCTAGAATAGTAATTTTGCTTTCGCAA
>CAYYKU010000001.1:0-54676 GCA_964440825.1 Candidatus Woesearchaeota archaeon | reverse complement strand
ATTCAGAAACTATGGATATTGGGATGCAAAAGCATTTTCATTTACTAACCTTCCAACAAATTCAAAACTCTCTTTACTTGTCGCAATAATTTTTCCAATGGCTTTTGCCCATGCAATATTTAAAGGTATTAAATTGGCTCTCAAATTTAAGAAATTAAAGGCAGGATATTATGGATCTAGTATAGATTTATTTAAAATTTATGGATATTTCTTAGGATTTGTTTCAAAATAGTATAATTTAAAATATTATAATCTATTCCCTCTACTTTAGTACAAATACCTCGCACACATAAAAATTAATTTAAACAAAAAAAATTAAAGTAATAATGTCAACTGTTTAGAAGAAATTAAAAACTAAACAAAGGTTATTCTTATTATATAGAATAATAATGTTTATAAATGTTAAATTAAAGAAAATAGAATGGAAGAAGCACGAAAAATAGACAGATGTAGGGCATGCGATTCTAAGTATATGAGTCCAATTATTTCATTAGGAGATTTATATGTAACTAATTTTGTAGATACTGTGGATCAACAAGGTCCAAAAATTCCACTTAATTTGGTTTTGTGTGATCAAGAAAGAGGTGGTTGTGGACTAATGCAATTAGAACATACTACTCCTGCCGGAGCTATGTGGGGAGATCAGTATTGGTATAAATCAGGATTAAACCCTTTAATTAGACAAGATTTACAAAGTATTGTGGAAGGAGTTAAAACAAGAATTCCACTAAATGAAAGAGATTTAGTAGTTGATATCGGATGTAATGATGGAACATTGCTTTCTAACTATTCCCCCCAAGTACATCGAGCAGGTTTTGACCCCTCTAAAAATGTTGCTGCAGAAGCAAAGGCAAAGGGATTTGATGTAATCAATGATTTCTTTAATGGAGCTGCTTATGTAAGTAAGTTTGGAGACCAGAAGGCAAAAGTAATTACTGCAATTTCTATGTTCTATGATTTAGATGATCCAAATACCTTTTTGAGAGATGTGAAGAATAACCTAAATAAGGATGGCTTGTTTGTAGTACAACAAAATTATGTGGCTACTATGTTATCTAATAATGCGGTAGACAATATTTGCCATGAACATTTAGAATATCATTCTTTGAAATCTATGGAAACTTTATTGGCAAGACACGACTTAGAAGTTTTTGATGTTGAACAAAATGGAATAAATGGCGGAAGTATAAGAACCTATATTCGAAACAAGGGAAGCCATATGGGTGACGGAGCAGAAGCAATCAGAAGAGTTGCTGATTTGAGAACTGCTGAGAAATTGCAAGGGCTTGAAAAGAAAGAAACATATGAACGATTTGCAGAAGATATACAAGTACAAAGAGGAAAATTATTAGAATTTATCGCTGAAGAAAAAGCGAAGGGTAAAAGATTTGGAGCTTGTGGTGCTTCTACTAGAGGAAATACTACATTACAATATTTTGGCCTTACACCTAGTGAGATAGAAGCTATTGCTGACAGCAATCCTGATAAATGGGGTAAAAAGACAGTCGGAAGTATGATTCCAATTGTTTCACCAGAAGATATGAAGAAAATGAACCCAGCCTATCAAATAGTATTAATTTGGCACTTGTTTAAAGGATTGACAGATACTGAAAGAACATTCAAAGAACGTGGTGGAAAGTATGTACTTCCTTTGCCAAAATTTGCAGTTATCTAAAATTGTTTAGTTGTTCTTTTAAGATTAATAGTCCTTTTTCAAGTGATGTTGTTTTTATTCCTAGTTGATTTATTTTTTGAATAGAGATTGTTGCATTCTGAGGAGGTTTAACTAATGCATGAGGATCATCTACCCTGACAATTTGTACGGGCGAACCGGCTACCTCTTTTAAGAGATTTAGAAAAGAATACATATCCATACTGTCTGGACCTCCTACATGAAAGATACCTGAAGCATTTTTAGAAACTAGTTTAAAAATTATCTCAGGTAAATCATCTATAAAAAGAGGAGTTCTTTTTTGATTAGGATTTCTTTCTTCAAGGATATTATTTTTTATTACCTTGCCCAAAACGCCATTTGGTTTTTCAATGCCATTAAACCCATACATAACATCAACTCGGATAACTATTCCTTCATTTGAAAGTACAGCTTTTTCAGCCATAAGCTTTGTTTGCCCGTATTTTGTCTGAGGGGTGGGCAAGTCTTCTTCAGTGTAATTACCTTTATTTCCTTCGAAAACATAACTTGAAGAAATAAAAACTTGCTTTGCTCCTATTTTTTTTGAAATGTCTGAGACTTTTTTTGCAGCAAGAAAATTTACCTTTTCTGCTAGAAGAGGATTTTTTTCACATTCTAAAGAATTAGTAACTCCTATAGTATTTATTACTAAATCTGGTTTAACAGTATAAATTATATGATCTATTTCAGCAGGATTTGTTGCGTCTAAGGCAAAAATTCTGTCAGTAGAGTTTTCCTGACCAGTTCCAAATACAGTATTTTCTTTAGAAAAATAATCAACAAGTTTTGTTCCTAAAAAACCAGAAGCACCAAATATTAAAACTTTCATAAGACCATATAAAAAATCTTATTTTTAAATTAATGTTTTGCCTTTCATCCCTAATTAATTTAAAAATATCTAATTTACTAACACATTACTTTTTGCCGTAAAGGCAATCCAATTATAAGTAATTATACATACTCTCTAGAATAGAAATTCTTAAAAAGAACAAATAAACATTATTTTTATGAAAAATGCACTAATTACAGGCATTACTGGACAAGACGGGTCTTATTTAGCAGAGTTCTTACTTGACAAAGGTTATGAGGTTCATGGTATAGCTAGAAGAAGCTCTTCTTTTAATAGAGGCAGAATTGATCATCTTCATCCTTCTGAAGAAAGTGAAGGCAATCTAATAAAATTACACTATGCAGATTTATCTGACTCTAGTTCTCTTTTTCGAGTCATAAATGATATTAAACCGGATGAAATATATAATTTAGGAGCACAATCTCATGTAAGAATTTCTTTTGACCAACCAGAATACACTGGCGATGTAGTAGGTATAGGTGCTACAAGATTACTAGAAACAATTAAAGCAGTGGATCAAAAAATTAAACTTTATCAAGCATCTTCAAGCGAAATGTTTGGTCTTGTTGCTGAGACGCCCCAAAAAGAAACAACCCCACTTCATCCACGTAGCCCATATGGTTGCGCAAAATTATATGCTTATTGGATAACTAGAAATTATAGAGAATCTTACAATATGTTTGCAAGTAATGGAATTTTGTTTAATCACGAATCTCCTAGGAGGGGAAGAAATTTTGTTACTAGGAAAATTACCAGAGGATTATGTGAAATAAAAGAAGGAGTACGAGATGCAATTTATTTAGGAAATTTGGATGCAAAAAGAGACTGGGGATTTGCAGGAGATTATGTTGAAGCTATGTGGCTAATGCTACAACAGGAAAAATCAGATGACTTTGTTATTGCCACTGGTGAAACTCATTCTGTAAGAGAATTTGTAGAAGAATCTGCAAAAGAAGTAGGATATAATATTGTATGGAGCGGACAAGGAATAAATGAAGTTGGAAAAGACAAAGATACTGGAAAATTAATTGTTGGAATTGATCCTAAATACTTTAGACCAGCAGAAGTTGAATTGCTTTTGGGTGATGCAACTAAAGCAAAAAATGTTCTTGGATGGACTCCAAAGACTAAGTTTAAAGATTTGGTTAAAATGATGATGGATTCTGATAAAGAAATGTTAAAAAATAAAGACGAAAGATTTTAAGAATCTATAAAAATTTTTAATGATCTAAATTATATGATTGATTATTTCTAATTGCCTTTTCAAAAAAATTTTCTAATTTATCAACAATAATCTCCCAATTAAACTCTTTTTCTACTTTAATTCTGGCATTTTTTGAAAGCTTGGTTGACAATTTTCTATCTTTAAACAATTTAATAATCGCCTTCGACATCTCTTCTGGATTCTCTTTTTTTACCAAAATAGCTGCATTTCCCACTGTATGGGGAGTTGCATCTTCATTAGCTGCAATAATAGGTAATCCTGCTGCCATTGCTTCAAGATACACAACTCCAAAATGATTACTAGACTTAGGAACATGTACAAAAAGATCAGCAGAACGAAAATATTTTACAATTTCTTTGTCTGTTAGGTCACTTATTAAAAAAACTTTTTTTTGAAGTTTGTACTCATTTATTAATCTAATAATTCTACTCTTCTCAGGCCCATTGCCACAAATTAAAAATTTAATTTTAGAGCACACCCTACTAACTTCTAGAGCAGCCCTTACGAATGTTTCCATATCTTTTGGACCTACAAGTCTTCCTACGTTAAGAACTAAGAATTCTTTATTTGGACAGTATTTTTTTTTAATCTTATTTATTTCTGAAATTTTAACTTTTTCAAATTTGAGAGTATCTACGCCAATAGTTATCATTTCAGGAGAATATTTATAATCTTTTTCACATTTTTCTTTTATAAAATTTGAAATTGCAAAAACATATTTTGATTTTTTTGCACTTTCCGCCTCTATCGGATCGTATCCTTCTAAAGAACTAACATAAGGCATTTTCAGAATATGATTAATTAACTGTAAAGAGACTGTATCTGAATGTTTACTTACCCAGACAATATCGAATTTTTTTCTATTTGTCAATATCCACCTAGAAGAATTCAACATCCATCCTGAATGACTAATAAGCCTAATATACTTAGTAATTGAGTGTTTATTATTTAACTGCCCAGAGACACTACTAGATATTTTTTTAAAATTATCGCTTCTACGAATTTTTAATGAGCTTAAATAAATAACATTTACATTATTTAATTTTTTAATTTCCTTTAATGAATCAAAAAGAGATTTTTCAGTTAAAATTAAAACTTCATGTCCTCTTATAACTAATTTTTTACAACTTCTTTTAAATGATTTTCTACCCCTCCATAAAAATAACTAAGTTCTTGATGAACTATTAAAATTCTCATAAAGATATTGAAGAAGAAATATTTATAAAGCTATTGAATCTCCAAATAAAATGAAGGTAATTACTGCATTAAAAGAGTATTCTAAATTAATAGTTGAGGGGGATTCTTGGAAAGATAAATTGTCTTTAACCTATTATTTTCTTAAGATGCCAATTCGTATTTTTTATAGAATGGTAGGTCATGATTTTCCACATTATTTAAATCGCGAAGTCATTATTAGTAATAAAGAAGGCAAATTCTTTTGCGGCAAAAGTATCTTTGCGGCCTGGACTTCTAGTTCATTTTATGAGCCAGAATTAAGAGACTACTTTTCCCTAAAAGAAGGAACTTTTATAGATATTGGAGCAAATATCGGAAAATATTCAGTTATTGTTGGAAAACAATTGAAGGAACGCGGAACAGTTGTGTCTTTTGAGCCTGAGATAAAAAATTTTTTAATTCTTGAAAAAAATATAGAACTGAATAATTTAAAAAATATTTTACCAATTAGAAAGGGTCTTTTTTCAAAAAAAGGTAAGCTAAGATTTTATTTAGATGGAGAAGAAGAGGGAAATGGAGCGCATTCACTTATTAAAAGAACAAATAAATTTATTGAAATTGAAGTAGATACCTTAGACAATATTGTCTTAAAAAATAAAATAAAAAATATAAGACTAATAAAAATAGATGTAGAAGGTGCAGAAGCCGACGTGTTAATTGGTGCAAATAAAACATTAAAAAAATATCATCCAAAGATACTTTTAGAAGCTTGGAATGATGAATGTTTTAGAAAAATAAGAATTGTTTTAGATAAAAATCATTACAAATATAAGAAAATAGGTACGCAAGACTACTTGGCTTACTGATTATAAAATTATTTTTAAAAAGAAATATTTAAATAACCCGTGGATTAAAATTCTTTAATGAATAAAAAAATATTTGTATTGTTTGCGTTTAGCTTTCTATTTTATTTGGGATTTGTTTCTGCTAGTACAAATGGAACTTTTATTGGAAATTCAACAAATACAATTACAAACACTTCTGCAGAATTTGACGTTGTTGCAGAAGTGCAGGCTACTCAATATTATGCAGAAGCTTGGCTAAATACAAGTGAAATAGATTTTGGCCCAGTTACTCCAGGAAAATCTTCTGATCTTTACAGACAAAAGTATAAAATAAAAGCTAGAGGTAATATCAATGTAGAAATTTTTCCATCACTAGAAAGTGCAAATGACAAAATCTTTTCAAATTTATATTTTGCAAGAACATACACTAGTGGATGGAAGAAATTAGGAGATTACTCATTAAAATTTAATCTAACTGAAAATGAAGGATATTGGTCAACAATAGAATCCGGAGGATTAGAAAATGCCACTAGTATTAATGGTGTTCAATCTATTAAACTTGACTTATCAGAGTATAATGAAGTAATTCCTTTTACAATGGAAAATTATAGAAACACAGTAAAATTTATAGTTATCCCTGCTTGGAATAGTGTATCTGATCCTTCCCCATAATTAATTTTATAAAACATATTTTTTAGTAATACTTATGAAAAAAATTGTAAGTTTATTTATTATCTTAGTAATTTCAATTAGTTTTTCTTCTGCAGTTAAGATTTCTCCAACACAACAAGAACTAAATCTAAACCAGTACGAAACTAACTGCACAAATATATGGATTTTACCTGAAACAGATTATAAAATAAGTTCTAAATGGACTTACAACGGAGAAGGTAATTTGTCCAAATACACACTAACAAAAGAAAAGATAAAACTAGAAATAAACTATTCTTATTTATCCAAAGGGAAATATGAAATCTGCTTTACACCTGAAAAAGCAGGAAATCTTTCAGGGATTATTTATTTTTATGATGAGAAAAGTATGATCGAAATAAGTAGCTGGGTTGATTTAAAAGTAGAACAAGTGGGAACTATTGAGACAATCAGTCTAATTACGGGAAATGTAATAGGAAAAACAAATAAAACAAATATAACATTGGGAATGATACTTATCTTACTTTTAATTATTTTTGGCCTGATTATTAAAAGAGCCTTTATAGACAAACATTCCTAAATAGATAATTCTACTAACGATTGTCGCAATAACTGCCCCAAAAACCGCAGAATAGTCTCCAGAGGGCAATAAACTAGTGATAAGTAGATAATTTAACACAATATTGATTAAAGTGGAAATTATAAGGACTTTTGCAACAAAATAGCTCTTCCCTTCAGAAATAAAGAAACTACTGTAAATTGCAATTATAGGGTCTGTAAGAAACAAAATAGAAAGGGCCTGAAGTATTTTTACTGCAGGTAGATAATCTGCATTATAGATATAAAAGATAGCAAGAGGAGCTATGAAATAAGTAAAGGCACCGCCTAAAATAGAGATCGGAAGAGTAACTAATATAGCTTTTTTTAAACCATTAAGTAACCTTGCACCTTTCAACCTAGAAAAAATGGGGAATAAAACAGCACTGAAAGAAATGATAGTAATCCCCGAACCTAAAAGAGCAAAGGCAGCTTGATAATAGGCAATATATGAAGCTTCAACAAATTTACCTAACATGATGATATCAATATAACCAAAGAAAGTTCCAGATAGGGCAGTAACCGTTAAAGGCAATATAAACTTATTAACTTCTTTTTTCTGATTCAAACTTAAATTTTTACCACGATATTTATTCAAATTTAATTTAAGAAAAAGAAGAGCTAAGAAATAACATAAGGAAAGAGTAATTAAAATTACAAATAATATAAATTGTGAAGAATAGGCCAGAGAATAAATTATTGCAATAGGCACAAGTATTAATCTTAAAATTTGGAAGATGAACTCTCTATTAAATATGATCCTAAAATTGTTTTCAGCCTGGAAGAAACCGGAAATAAAACCAAGCAAACTCATACTTAAAATATAAACTGAACCAGCTAAAAGGGCTAGGAAAATAGGTTTTTGATAAAAGCTAGCAATAAAGTAAGATGAAATTATTAAAACTAAAGCAACTATTGAAGTTAGAACTACCTTAAGTTTTACTAAGTATTTAATGTACCCTAAAGAATTTTTATTATACTTTGAAATATATCGGACCAACGCACTCCCAATACCTAAATCAGAAAAGCCTGCAAAAATAAGAATTGTAGAAAGAGAAAGAGAATACAAACCAAATAATTCAGGAGTTAAAAGAGGTTTTAATTCTATATTAAAAAGACTAAATAATTTTACTAAAAAAGTAGAGCCGATCAAAACTGCAGTAAAAAGAAGAGAGCCTACTTTTGCAAGAGTACTTGTTAAAAAAGAATAAATTGAATTTTTAACAGCCATGCCAGTATAACCTGAAAAATCCCTATGTAATAATCTTTTTGTAAAACCGAATGCTTGCTTCATCTTATAATAAACTCTTTTCTGTTTTTATTTCTTTGCCAAAGCCAAATTTGAGAAGTTTTAATAGCTAGGTGTTCCCTTTCGTAAAATAAAACTATAAAATCTAAAATTAAATGTAACAAAACCCCTAAAAGTATCCAAAAGAAAAATACGTGTAAATAAGACAACAATATTAAAATAAGTACTGCTTCTAAACCGTGTAGAATAAAATGAGGTCTTTTGAAATCTTCTTTCTCTTTAGAAGATAGTTTATTCCATATTTCTTTCCTAACTAAAGACCAGTTATAAAACTTAAAAGGATGCAGATTTTTTGTTTTTATAAAATAAATCAAAACATGATCTAAATCAATAAATATCGAAGATAAAAATACAACCAAACCAGCAAATAAACTAAAATGGAAAAAATAAACAAGAATTATGGAAAAAACATATCCATAAAGAAAGTGCCATTTAGGAAGCATATTAGTCTCCTTTGATTTGTTCAATAATATCAGCAAAAGCAGGTCGAGTAATCAAAATACCTGCAGTGATACCAATAATAGTTGTTAATGCGAAGCCCCTTAACATACCTGCACCAGCCCAGAATAGTGGGATCATTGCAGCAATTACAGTAAAGAATGCACCAGTAACAATAAAGAAGGCCCTCTTGATTCTTTCTTTAAGCTTTACATGTGAATCTTCTTTATTGAAAGACTCAGATAAGATAACAATCTGATCATCTACACCAGTACCCATTCCTGCAATTATACCTGCAATACTTGCAGCATCTAAGTTTTGTTTCAGAAGTGTTGCGACAGCCAAAGTAATAACTGCTTCGGAAAACATAGTTAAAATAACAGCACCAGTAACTTTCATTTTTCTATATCTTACAAGAAGAACCACAGAGATTATGCCAAAGACAAGTAATGCTAAATAAATCAAGTTCTTTGTAAATTCTTTTCCTAAAGCAGGAGATATAGAGTCTAGTTTAACAATCTCTAATTTGTAAGGTAAACTTCCAGTCTTTAATATTGTCTGTAATTTCTTCATGCTTGCTTGTGCATCTTTATATGCATCTTGTTGAGTTGCACCAGTACCAGAACCAGATATTTGAATAGAAGTTGTTGCTCTTCCCTTAAGATCTGCACCAATTTGAAGAGTATCTAATAAACCATCATCTACAAAAAGATCTAAAGGTTTTTCTAAATATTTTCCTCCAGAGGAAAGATTAACAGAAAGATTGGAAGTAACATCTGCTTGTCTCTGTGCTGCCTTTTCAGATAAAGAAATTACAAATCTAAATTCACAATAATAATTGTCTGTACCTTGATTACATGAATAAATTCCCGCATCCTGACCACTAACACCCACATACGTAACATCTCTATCTCCTCCAATGAATACTGTCTCATTTCCAATTTTAGCTTCAAATTTACCTTGGCTTTCTAATAATTCTTTAAGTTCAGTAGTTGTGGAGCCTGCAATTTCAATGAGCATATAATTTTCTCCACTTAAATCAGAAACTGATTTTATTACAATATCGCTTAAACCAAAGGTATTCAGTCTTTCAGTAGTAATAGATACTAAATCGTCAACCTCTGCTTTTGAAAGGGAAATATTCGCAGCCCTTACCATTGCTCTTGCGCCGCCACTCAAATCAAGACCTGTTTTAATATTTGATTTTGGAACTTCTACCACAGAGAGAGCTAGATCTTTAGATAAGAAAATAAATTCTCCAGAATTTGTATTTAATACAATTTTTTGAGTATCATTAGAAATAAAATTATTAGAGATAATGGAAGAGTATTCATTCATATCTTTTATGGCTTGTCCATTTATGGAGGTAATGATCATCCCAGAACGTACACCAGAATCATATGCTGAAGAGTTTTTTTCTACGCTTTTGATTAGCACGCCTGAATCAAAATAATGCCAAGGAGCAATTGCTAAAATAGAGAAAAGCAGAACAAAAAACAATATCCAGATCTTTAATGTAATTTTCATTTTATATTTTTACTATCACAATACCATTTAATTATTGAAGCATTAGTCATCCATGTACTAAAAATATCTGTTATTAAACCAAGTGCAAGAATAAGGAAAATTTGTCTAAATGAATCAGGTAAACCAGAAATTAAAAAGAAAGCAGGAAGAACAGCAGCTAGAGAAGTTCCAGTCATCATCATACCTGTACTGAAAGCTCCAAATATTCTATGGTTAACAGTTCCTTCTTTTTTCTTAAGAACTCTACTAGTCAATAAAATATCAGTATCTACAGAATAACCTATAAGCATCAAAAATGCTGCAATTCCAGCAGAAGAAATTGTTGCACCTAAAATATTCAATATTGTTAATGGAACAACAATATCAGAAAAAGCAGCAAAGATAACTGCAATACTTGGAACAAACGATTTAAATAAAAAGAAAATAACTATTGACATCAATACGAATGAAATAAGAATAGCATACATTAATTGTTTGTAAAAACTTGCGCTAAGAGAAGGACCTGTGAATTCAGTGCTAATATTTTCATCAGTCAATCCAGTACTCATTTCTGAAATTTTTGATTTGACCTCGTCTGGTTTTGCAGAAGTTTCAATTACAAAAGCTATTTGTTTACCAGATCCTACTTCTGTAAGTTTTCTAAAGGAAACATCCTCAAAATATTTTGGAAGATTTGATTCTAAATACGAAGTATCTATATCTCCAGTTAAAGTAATAACTGTTCCGCCTTTAAGAGATACGTCTTTATACATAATATCTCCAGTTTGGGAATAAAAGTAAGCTAAATGAGCAAGAGAAGCAATAACCACAATTAAAGGAATTAGTAAAATAATTTTGTAATTCTTGT
Organism: Candidatus Woesearchaeota archaeon; assembly: GCA_964440825.1. Classification (GTDB taxonomy): domain Archaea; phylum Nanobdellota; class Nanobdellia; order Pacearchaeales; family GW2011-AR1; genus CABMGO01. The sequence continues at coordinate 43,518 of CAYYKU010000001.1, read as the reverse complement.
CATACCAACCACTGAATTTTTCTTTATTTATCATTTTTTTATTAACGATTTATTGTATATAAATGCGCCGGTATCCTTAACCATTACACTGTATATATGCGCCGTTCGGGAATCGGACCCGAGCCAATTGGTTTTTTCGCAATTGCCCAAAGACGTTTGATGGAAACCAACTATACTACCATTATACTAACAGCGCTTAAAACTAACTAAGATATAACTCTTTTAAATATTACGTTTTCTGATTATAGAACTGTAGCTTTGATTATTTTGACTTCTTGTAATGGCTTATCGTTTGAATTTACCGGAACTTTTGCAATTTTATCAATAACATCCATACCTTCAATTACTTTACCAAAAACAGGATGTTTGGTATCTAAGAAATTATTATTTACTAGATTTATAAAAAATTGGCTGCTTCCAGTATTTGGACCTGCATTTGCCATAGAAATTGTTCCTCTGTCGTTTCGGTTATGGTCTGTAAACTCATCTTTTATCTTTGGAATTCTAGAATCTCCATAGCCAGTTCCAGTAGGGTCGCCACCTTGAATCATAAATCCATCAATAATCCTATGAAAGATTACTCCATTGTAAGTTCCTTTACTTACTAATGATTCAAAATTTCCTGTTGTAATGGGCATATCACTTGCTAGCTCTATTTTTATGTTTCCATAATTTGTTTCTAATAAAACGACTTTTGAACTGCTCATGTTTTTTGTTATAAAATATCCTCCAACTAATAATAAGATTATTCCAAGACTTATAAATGTTATCCCATAAAATTTTTTGTGTTAAGTCATGACATATGTCACCACCGAATCAATCTATCAAAGTATTGAAAATCTCTGCAGGTGTTTTCCTATGTAGGCTTGTATGCGGTCTAAAATGATTGTATCTCATTCTCCATAACTCCAAATTTTTATTACAAAACTCTAATTCTGCCTTTAATGTTTGGAATAATCTTTCAACCTTTCCAGAGGTTGTAGGTGAATGAACTGCAGTTCTAATGTGTTCAATTCCCCTTTTTCTGCATTTTCTATCAAACCTAGAATGTTTACTTTTTAGTCCATAAGCAGAACCATTGTCTGAGAGTATTTGCTTTGGTTTTCCATATTTTTTAATACAATCATCGACTACTGCTATTGCAGTATCTGTTGTAACAGAATTCATTTCTACCATAGCTATTGAATATCTTGAGCAATCATCTACAATTGACAGAACCCACTTACCTTTGATCTTTTGGTCACTATGATCTATTTGCCATAGAGAATTTGGATGTTTTCTTTGCCAACGAACATATTTAATTCTCTTCTTATTTCTTTTAGCAGACTTAGTTAATTTATACTTTTCTAGAATTCTTCTAATGCTGGTTTCTGAAATATTGTCAAAATAACTGACAATTTTATTCGCTCCCCAACCAGTCTTATTCCGTATTTCTAAAACTTTGTTTTCTATCTCTTGATTAATTTTATAATGAATTTGTTTTGGTTTTCTAGATTCATCTTTTATATCCCAATTTTCTAAATTGTCTAGTTTACTCATCCATCTTTTTAAAGTTCTAGTAGTGGTTTCGTAACCAAATTGTGCAAGTAAAATTCTTCTGCATTGCGAATAGGAGTGTCCTTTTAATTTAAGTTTGAAGAACTCTTTTCTTACTTCTTCCTTTTCCATAGAATATGGAAAAATACGCTAAAGAAGTTAATTTAGGTGATTTAATCTATATATTGGCTAGTGACATATGTCATGACCGAGCACATCCCATAAAATTTTTTGTTATTTTTTTGCTTCATGGAATTCTATAATTTTAGATATTTAAAAATCTTAGCCTACCTAAAAATCAAAAGAGTTCTTCTTAGATAGAAATCTGCCAATGAAATAGGAAAGATTAATGGCTAACAAAAGAATAATTGCTCCCCATGAAATTTGAAGGTTTCCGCTGAACTTTACATAGACACTTGCAACAAAAGAGGCAAATAACAAAATTTCTGCTGGTATTCTTAAAATTAAGGATAATGTTGTTTTTTTCATAATAAATATGAGTGATTAGAACTTATAAAAGCTTCGGTTAACAGGCATAGGACTTTTTTCGCATTCTTCCAAGCCGATTGCTTGGCCGAAAAGCTCGACCCCGACTTCGGAGCTTCGATTGTAATGTGGGAGGGAGGATTCGAACCCCCGAAGGCACAAGGCCATAGAATCTTAAGTCCTACCCGTTTGACCACTTCGGTACCCCCACTTAAAAATCTGGAGCAAATCACCCCTTAAAAAACTATCGGAGTGGAATAATTTTTATTAATAGAGTTTAAATAATTGAAGACACTCTTAAATAGATGAATAAAAAATTAAAAACCCTAATTAATATTATTTTGGGAATAATACTTCTTTTGCTTATATTAATTAGTGCTTTTGAAATTATCCGGAATCTAAATTATAAACAATTAGATGATTTACATCCCCAAATAAACTGTGAAGAAAGATATATTCAAAAAAGCGATGTTTTGATGATTATACCTCTTTGGGAAAATGATTCAATTGCTAATTATCCTAACTGGTGTAAAGAAATTTTAGAATATAATAAAACACTAGGATTACACGGAATTCACCATAGATACGAGGAATTTCTTGGTGAGATTTCAGAAGAAGAATTAAAACTCGCAATAAAAGAATTTGAAGAGTGCTTTGGTAAATCTCCTATGTTGTTTGAGCCTCCCCAATGGAAAATTTCTTCAGAGAACAGGATTCTTGTGGAAAAATATTTACCAGTTACAAAGGACCTGCAAGGAATCTTTCATAAAACATATCATTGTGGAAATGATGAAGGAGCTTACAGATTTTGGGGACTAAAGATAACTAATAAGTTAATTGATTGGATTTAAATAAACTTTTATAGTCTCTTCTTGAATAAGTATTAAGCCCGAGTAGCTCAGCCTGGATTAGGGTAAAGTTTAAATATGATAAATAATTATATTCTTTATGAGGTTTTTACTTTCTAAAGATTCTAGGGATCAGCTATTTGATTATCTTCTTGAAAAAAATATTTGTAACTCACTCAAAAAACTATCTGAAAAATTAAAAATTCCATTAAAAACTATTCAACATTGGAAATATGGGAAAGGATATATCTCAGATAAGTTAATTCCAGGAGAAATAAAAGACAAACTAAAAATATTAGATACACAAGAAGAAAAATGGGGACAGACCAAAGGAGGTAAAAAAACTTATCGAATAATTTTAGAAAAGTATGGTCAAATAGAAATAAAAAAAAGACAAGCTAATGGAGGGAAAAGTGCACTTAAAAAAAATAAAAAAATACAGCAACCTATGAAAATAGATATTACTTGTCCTCTTTTCTTAGAATTTTATGGTGTTTTGTTAGGAGATGGGTGGATGAGCAAATTAAACTACCGTGGAAAAACAATAAATCTTATAGGCGTTAGTGGGAATGGTAAAAAAGATAGGGAATTTTTTATTTACTTAAAGAAGAATATTAAAATATTATTTGATAGGACGGCCTATCTAAAAGATCGCCCAAAAAATAACTCTATAGAACTAAATTTTTGCCATAAAGAACTTTTAAAAAAAATTCATGAAGACCTAGGCTTCCCAATAGGACCAAAAATCGATTTAGAAATACATGAAACTATTTATAATCAAGGTTATGAAAAAATGAAATATGTTATTAGAGGCATACTTGATACAGATGGATGTGTATACTTTGATAAAACACCATCAAATAAACCATATCCTTGTTTGAATCTTACAATGAAGGCACCGAAATTGATGAATCAAGTACATAATATCCTAATTCAGCAGGGCTTTAAGGCTATGATTCAAAATAGAAAGAAACACGCAATACAAATAATATTAAAGGGAAGCAAACAAATAAATAAATGGAAGAAAGAGATAGGCTCTTCAAATCCAAGAAACTTAAATAAATTTGCCCTTGTAGCTCAACCCGGATAGAGCAAAAGCATCCTAAGCTTTAGGTTGCAGGTTCAACTCCTGTCAAGGGCGTCTAAAAGAAATAATTAGATAATAAATATCCTGCAGATAGGAGAGTGATTATTATTCCTAACCATTTAAAGAGCTTGCCTAAACTTCCAAAGATAATTAAGAGAATACCTATAACTAGAAGAGCACTTGCACCGATTAATGTATAAGCCATGTTTATTGAAATACATTGAAGTTTAAATAGCTATCCCAAAAGGTTTAAAAAGCCATAATTTATAGTAATTTTGAGACGGCCATAGTCGGTTGGTTCCACCTGTTCCCATTCCGAACACAGAAGTTAAGCTTCCGACGTTTATGTGTGTACTGCGCCCACGTGGGAAAGCATAAAGTCGTCTTATTTATATTCATTCTAGAGGTGTTAAACAAAAATGGAAGAACCTAAAATTTATCCTGCATATCAGAATTTTTATAATCAGATACTAAACGGAAAGGAAAAAAATTACACCCTTACTCAAAAGACCCCAAATAGGATTAGTGTTCATTTCGGAGAATTAGCTTTACCAAAAACACTTTTGGGAAGACTTTTTTTTAGGGAAAAACGACCTGTTGTGTGCGTTGGACATGTAGGAAGTACTGGTTATTTGCTTGCCGTTAATAGAAAAAGAATTGAAGAACTCGGCGGAAGTTTGAGAGATTAGTTCAGTTTTATTATACAGTATAGATTACACTAATTTTTATAAACCCTTATACCTCTTAATTTTTTATGAAAAGATTAATAATTTCAAAAATTTTAAGTTTGGTTTTAGTTTTAGTTTTATTTTCCCTAAATGTTTCAGCTTCTGTTTCTTTGAACGTGATTCAACCAACAGGAACCCTAGAGGTTATTAAAGATCAGACATTTAATATTTTAGTAAATATTTCTTGTAGTGATTCTGACTGTAATAATGTTCTTGTAGGATTAAAGATACCTAATCTAGAGAACGTTACTTATGATTTTGTAAACAATTCTGTCCAAGATTGTTTCGGTGGAACTTGTTTAGCTAGACCTGCCAAAGGGCCACCTTATAACATTAGCGGTAATTCTAATTGGGGCTGTGGAAAGTGCTCTTCAAATCCTATTTGGATCGGCATAGATATGCGAAATTTAGCTCCAGGTTGTGCGTCTGGCATGGCTACTATAACGGGAGTAGATCTTTGTTTTGAAACTAATAACGGTGAAAACTGGAACATTATTTTTAGTGAATGGCCTGTAGGCGGTGCTGGAAATCTAGTTTATACGCGTAGTATTGAAAGAGGGATATTAAGTACAACTGTTTCTACTCCTTTTTATTTAAATTCAGGCGGCAATCCTTTAGTTTTGAATTTGGCTGCTGGAAATTATCAATTATTGAACTTCTCTGTAAAAGCTAGCGGAAATCCAGGATATTATTCAAACCTTGTTGCATTTGCTTCTGATCAAGATTCTAGCCCAAGGAGTATAAATATCTTAGAATTACCAATAATAACTCCTCCAGAAAGTGAAACTAGTACATCTTCTGGAAGTAGCCATCGTTCTTCTAGCCATATAGAGTCAGGTTCCATTTCAATTACAGAAGATTCCACTACTACTAATTCTGTTTCAGCTATAGAATATACTCAAACAGTAGAGTTAACAGGACAAGCTATAGAATCAAATAATTCATTTGAATTTGAAAAATTATTCTGGTGGTTTGCTTTAGGAATAGTATTTATTGTTTTACTAATTGTTTTTCTTTTAATTCTTTTTAAAAAAAGATCAATATATTATTAATTAATCATATAAATATTTAAAAAGGCTGTTTTTTTTTTGAAATCTATGAAAAAAAGTCTATTTTCAATATTAGGTGCTGTTGCTTTAGGTGCTGCAAGTATGCTACCAAATGAAAGTAAAGGACAAATGATAAGTATAGGTAATAATTGGTCTACGTCAGGATCAAGAAATGAAAGTATAACTTATAGTGCCTCGGGAGGAGATATCACCTATACTAACAAACAAGATTTTATGATATATGATATTGAGGGTCCGGGGATGACAAATTCTTTTAGAGCTATTAATTCTATTTCACCTAATATGCTAGTTACAAATTTAATGGCCTATAAAACTGCAGTTTTAGATGGCATCCCAACCATGCAAAGAATCAGATTTAAAGATATTAATGGTTCTCCAGTAGCATATAATAGTTTTACAAATCATGTAGTTACATACAAGGTAGTAGATAAAAATGCAATAAGGGTTTTTGATTTAGGAAAAGAATGTGCATTGGCAGGAGAATTTCCATTTGACTTACCAATGCCCATAACATCTAATGCCGTTCCAGGAGTTTATGCAACAAACTACCTTTTATTTACTCGTAAAGACTCTATTTCTCCGAAACTAGAGTCTCCAGTCTTAGACTTAGATAAAACAAACTTATCACTAACTGTTACTAAGGTTCTTCCTGGAGAAAATATTATTTTAGAATCTACAACAAACTTAAATGACAGCGCATATTGGTTACCTGTCGGAACAAACTACTTGGGAGTTACTTCTGAAAATTTTGGAACAACTGACTCGATAACTTTTACGAACCTTCCTGCAATAGACAAATAGAGATTCTTTAGAGCACGAGTTCAATAGAGAGAGATAATTAATTTTTACCAAACCATCTCTGCCAGAAACCACTAACCTGATTAATTTGCTCCTGGACTTCTATAAATACTAATTGTTCTTCAATCTTACTCAATCTAGTAGCGTATGTTTTCAACATATTTTCATAAATTCTAGTATCTAATCTTCCCCTATTCATATAATCATCTTGGGTTTGTCTAATTAAAATAGTTAATCTATCTCTTTCCTGTCCTAGGGCTTTCTTCTTACCACCTAGCTTCATTAAGTTCGCAATCTGAGTTTCTGTTGTAACTTTATCTTGTATCACTATGCCTAATCTAGCTTCGTATTGATACATGGCTTCACCATACTCTTCCATAGACATCTTATTGTTCTCAAAGCAGTCTCTTTGAACTACTCTCATTAATTGCAACAATAATCCTTCTTCTTCAGTTAACATTCTTAATTTTCTCTTTAGTAATCTTAATCTTATGAAGTAACCAGAACCTAATCCTATTGCACTTAAAGAAATCAAGATTCCTAATGTCTCAATAGGATTATTCTTAATTGCATATAATATTTTAAATTCTCCTTTAGTTTCAAGTAAATAACTAGTCTTAGCTTCTTTCATTTTAGCATAAGCTGCAACATAATCTCCCCTATTAAATAATATTTCAGCTAGTAGGAATAACTTCTTTGTTTCTGAAACTTCAATTCCATTTTTCTCCGATTCAATCATTGACTGATTTAATTCATCCCTCAATTTTGAATACTCTGTAGCAGCAGTATATATCTCTGCAATCTTAGCAGCTTCTTCTTTTAATAAATTGAAATTCAAACTCTCATAATTTGAATTCATTGAATTTAATATTGATTGTACTTCATCTAATATCAATCCTGATTCATTCATTTTAGAAAGGAATTCTAATGAATTATTCAAGTATTCATCTGCAGTAGTTCTCTTCATTTCTAAAATCATTAATGTTACATATCTTACTTCTGTGAATTTAGTTGAAGTATTTCCTTCAATAGTTCCACTAAATGTAATCTCTAGTAAGTATTTACCTGAAGAGAAATATGAAGGTGCATTAATTAAGAACTTTATAGTTTTATTACTATTTGCTCCCAAATAAGTTATCAAATTAGGTGAAGGAATAACATACTGTGAATTATTTCCTTTAATTGTGATAGTTATATCTTTCTTAGGATTAGATAGTTTATTCTCTAATGCTAAACTAAATTCTTGATTATCGCCCCTGACTAATTCAAACGTAGCAGATGACTTATCGAAGCTTCCACTACCTCCGCCACCACCTCCGCCGCCTCCACCACCATTAGAACCAGGAGGTGAAGCAACACAATCTGGATCTACACCAATACCACAAGCGGAGACACAGATATTATCTGCGACTTCATAACATTTGAATTCAATTGAAACTGTTTCATTCAATAGAGTTTTATTTCCTGAATTAACAATTAATGAAGAATTATCTGAAGCATTTGAATACCCATATGAGAAGATAGTTAGATTTAATATTCCTTTAGACATAGATCCTAAGTTTGCATCTGTTAAAGCAATTGTTAAATTGTTAAATTGTCTTTCTGAAGTATTTAATACATCAAAGAATAATGTTTCATTTGTTACATTCTCTTCTATTATTAACCTCTCATATAATGCTGAAGGTAATGTCCAGTTAAAAGTTACATTATAGGCAGTAGTATTTTCTGCATTATCAGGATCATAACCTAGATTTCTTACAAAGGCATTTAGAGATATATTTCCGGGAGTTAAAGAAACATAGCTAGTTGGAGATTCTGTAATCGCTTGATATAGCAAAGGATTTGGAGGGGAAATAATTATTTCAGTGCTAACATTCTTTACTTTAGAACGAGTTATTGAATCATTTATTGAAGAACTTACAAGTACTAAAGGAGTCTCAGTGAATGGAGATTCTGTTGATGGGAAAGAAACATTCACAAGTACTGTTTGGTTTGTTTTTGCAGAGACTCTTATCTTTCTATTTATTAATGGGAATTGGAAATAAGTATTTCCAGTTAACCATCTTTCAGGATCAGAAGTTGCAATAAGGTATTCTGTACTAAATCCAGACCAACCTAGTGTAAATTCTATAGAACAGTTATTATTTGAATAATTAACATCTCCTGTATTAATTAAAGTAATATTTCCAAGTGGCTTATCTTCATAGAACCCTATTGTTTCTTCGAAAGAAGAAGGAGCAATATTCCATGTACAATCCCATTCAGATTTTATTGTAGTATTTGCAGTATAGCCTGCATTTCCTACTGAATCTATAGACCATAATCTTATTGTATAGTTTTTATCTACAGAAGCAGTTGTAAAGTTAGCTCCAAATTTTCCACCCTTTGTGTATGCTCCGATTAATTCAGTTGTTAAATTATGCCAAGTACCATTATAGAAGGATTGGAATGTTGCATTAGCTAATCCAATACCAGCATCAGTCATTGTTGCATTCATTTGGATAAATGTTTCTGGATCAATATTATCTAATTGATTTGGAGAGTAACTAATATTGCCAACTAGGGCTGGAGGAGTTAAGTCTTGAATAAAATTTATCCAATAACTTGGAGAAGAATAATCATAAGTTTCTCCAAATCTTGTTCTTGTTGCAGTTGCATATAAATTATAACTAAAAGACCCTGCATTTATTCTTAATGGGAAACTAATTTGTGTTAAAGCATTTGCTGCAATTGTATAAGTTGGAGATTCTGAACCCACTAAATACATATATCCGTTATTAGAAGTAGTTATTTTGTCCATTCCAGAAACAGTCATTTCTGAAATACCTATACCACTATTAGAACCAGTAGAGGGTTTAGCTAATCTTATATTGGAAGTAGTAACTGGTGTTGATAAAGTGAATGTATATTCTGTATAAAAATCTTGATTAATTAGGTAAGATGGAGAAATAATAGAATCAAAAGTAAATTCGGATATACCTGTTCCACTCCCCCCTCCAAGAGCAGGTTTATAGAGTCTTAACCCCAGAGCCTCAACAGGAGTATCTAAACTATAAGCATAATCAGTCTCAGTATCCTGATTACCATCATTAGACTGCCATTCTGTTGGTTGTTGCCAATTTCCATCAACATCTTTATATTCAAAATAATAGTCTCCAGGGCTAGATCGATACCACATAACATTTACAGAAGAAATAGTTCTTGGATTATCAAATGAGTAAGTCACTACTCCATCTCCTTTATTTCCACTTATACCGAAATAAGTATATGGATCTCCATCTGTCATGGTGGTAACATCAGTCGATGCACCCCAACTAGAACCTCCAAAAGTACCTGATTCTAAATAAGGAGCATCACCTATCCAAGATTTCCATCCGTCCGGAGTAAGCCACTCTCCAGTGTTGCTATCATAGTATTGAAAATAATATGGCCCCGGACTATACCAGTTATTTCCTGGATACCAAGCTATTTTAATTTCATTTATTAAACCTTGGGAAGCCAAATCATATTGAATATAACTATTGTAATAACCAGAGATACCGTAGTAAGTATCCCAATTACCATCAATCAAATCATAAGTATCACAGCTCGCCCCCCATCTGTCTCCACCGCAATTTCCCTCTGCGTGATATATGTAAGCACTACTAGAAAAATCTTTTCCAGGCGAAAATAATTCAAATGTCAAATCTTGATCAATTACTGAAGTTGAAGTAACATTAAAAGTAAAATTTCTTGTAAAAGAAGGACTATAATAAAAATTCCCCCAATCTACAAAATTTCCGTTTGTAATTGTATAATTTGAAGCATCTACTTGAGTTGTAACATTACTTGCAGCCCAGGCAGCAGAACCTAAAGTTGAGTCTACTGCTAAACAATTGTAATTATATTCTCCATCAGTTAAATCATAATTCCAAGTATTTTCATATAAAGTTGCTCCACCTGCCTCTTGTGTATCATTATAAATTAATCCAGTTTCATTCCATAAATACAAAGTGATATTCTCAACACCAAACATATCAGCTACGCTACAAGTTAAACTATCAAATTGTGTTAAAGAAATTCCTGCAGCAGGAGAAGTTAAGGTTACGACTGGTGGTAAATCAACAGTAACTTGATTAGTTTCTGTATTGAATTGATTTCCAGCCCAGTCAAAGATTGAATAGAACCAATTGTAAACTCCATCAGTTAAAGAAACTACAATTCCAATAGTTGCTTCTACAACCCCTGCTGGTAAAGAATCATCTCCATAAACATGAGTTGAAATAGTTTCATTATCTGTTGCATTTACAATACTTAAAGTAGCATTCTGTATACCTAAATTATCTGAAATATTTGCTGTGAAATTAATTGATGTAGCTCCTACAGAAGTATTATTTGCTGGAGAAATTAAAGTCCCATTTGGTACCGTAGTGTCTAACGTAATCATCCTTGTTTCGGAAGTAATTGTTGTATTAAAAAGATCATAAGCAGTAGCATTATAATAGTAAACCTCATTTGGAAGGTTTGTCCAATTTATTGAATTATTTTCAGTTGAATAATAACTTGTTGAATCTAATAATGAAGTAGAATTATACAAATTATAAGTCACATTCACAAAATTAGAACCTGAAATATCAAAATTTGCAAAAATATAATCTCTAGCGTACACAGAATTATTTTCTTCAGTAATTAATGTTGGTGTTAAATATTTTATTATAACAACACCAGCGGCACCATTTCCCGAAACAATACCCGCAGTACCTGCTGTTCCTCTAAATGCATTTGCAGAATCACCAGGAGTAGTTCCCACACCAGTAGCTAAATTTGCAGAAGAAACATAAGTAGAATTATAATATCCAGAACCGCCACCGCCGCCACCCATAGTATTACTTTCACTATATCCTCCAGCAGAACCACCCCAATATCCGCCACCGCCACCGCCGCCATAACTATTGAATCTAACAGTTCCTCCTTGAAGTACACCTTGTCCTCCTGCAGTATTTGCATTACTGCAACTAGCATCAGCACCTGCAGATGTTTGATTTCCAGGATTCCCACCATATGCTGCTTTTCCATCGTAAGGCGAATAACCTACTTGTCCAGATGTTCCGCCCCCGGCACCGCCTGCATTTCCTGTTCCAGCTCTGCTTGCCGCGCCGCCACCGCCACCGCCCGCAATAAGCAATGCATTGGTTTGCGAAATAGAAGATAAAAATAAACCAGAGTAACCGCCGCCGCCGCCGGCGTATCTGTTATCAGCATTATTATTAGATGCTTTTCCTCCACCGCCAAATGCACTAGCAAAACTGTTTAATACTCCGCCGCCGCCAACAACAATATCATATGTAACTCCCTTTGTTAAAGTTATAGATCCATTTGCAGCACCTCCTGCACCACCCGCAGCACCATAGACCCACCCACCGGGAGATCCACCTGCACCGCCGCCACCCCAAACATAAATAGTCGCATTTATATTACTCCCAATAATAAAATTTTGCTCAGAACCAGTATATGAAAATGTATGAATAGTATACTCACCCTCATAAGTTATATTTCCACCAGTTCCGAAAGGATTTGCAAATGAAATCTCAACATTTGATGCTACTGTGAAAAATAAATTTTCGGAAACAATAGTACCATTAGAATAATTCATATATAAAATGTAATTATAATTTGCCGGAGATAAATTTAATGATACTGCCCCCATATAACTAATATTTTCTGTCCCATTATAATACCACAATGCAGATGCATTTGTTGCATTAAAAGTTAAATTAAATGCATCTGTTTGAATTGAATTATTTGTTGGAGATACAATATCAAAAAGAGGCCTAATTGAATTAGGAACAGGAGTATCTTGCCAAAGTAAATAAGGATAACCGCTATTTTTAGATGCATTAATTATCCATTTATTTGTAAAATCCCACCCTACTGCAGTAAAAGTGGATTCGGTTTTCATTTGTGTTGTTGTTTTGGCTGTCCCTCCGCCACCAGTTCCCCTCGTACAAGCAGTACTATCATAAAATAAATTTGTTGCAGGAACAGTACCATATACAGCTCCAAAAACACAATATCCCACCGACATAGTTTCAATTGTATAAGAATCACGGATGTAAGAATTACCATTCGAAGGACCTCCAAAACCAGCAGTATAACTACCGGAGCCAGAAATAGCTCCTTTAGAATAAGAATTATTAACTGTTGTGTTATGTCCTGCAACCTCTAATCCATTAGTCCATGCATAAAACCCACCATTGGAAGCGTCAGAACTAACTATAATACTATCTGCAAAGCAACTTTCTATCAATACATTTCTACCTAACCATCCAACAAAACCACCATTTACATTGTATTGTCCAGTACCTGTGGTCGTAAGATTACACGTTGCAGAAGAGTTGTATACTGTTGTGTTAGCAATAGAGGCGGTTAATCCGCCCAAAATATTTAGTGATCTCAATACTCCCGAAACAGAAACACGCACAATTGTGCTGTTTGTTATTCTACCTGCCAAAACACCGGCAGTATTACTAGCAGTAATATTCGCATTATGAATTCCTAAATTTTTAATTATCTTTCTGTTGTTGTCAAGATCCCCGAATAAACCCAAATATGTCGCGGAAGGACGATAAATCACCATATTAGTAATATTATATCCGTTTCCATCTAAACTTCCTCTGAAGGGCATTGTTGTGTTACCTACTGGTTCAAATCCTGCATTACTATTCCATGTTGAAGTAATTGAACAGTCAATATTACTCATAAGAATATAATCCGCTGTCAAATTATTTTTCATTTCTTGTAAATGTGTGCAATTTGTGATTTGGTACGGGTTAGAAGAAGACCCATCCCCATCTAAAGAAGCATCAACATTTGCAGATAAAGACAATGCCCCCAATAATAAAAATACAACTAAATAAATTAATTTCGCCTTCATCACCTCTTTAATTTTTTTATTTTTTATCATTTTAAGCTTTTCTTTTTCTCTAACATTTCACTCATTAACCTTTCAATTCTTTTAGAAACTATTATATCATTATCCTCGCAAAACTTCTGAAAATCTTTGTAAACTTTATCATCTAGACTAAGTGTGACTCTTTTTTGCATTTAAACTAAAAGAAAAGTTCCTTTTTAAATATTTACGTTTAAATAATAGTATTCAAATAGTATAATTTTAAATAATCATGCATAAAAGTATGCATCAAAAGAAAGTAGAAAACCTAAATAAATAATGATCAAAAAAAATAGAAAATTAATATTTCTTAAATTTGTTAACTAATTCAATATTATCTGCTTGTCCTAAGAAGATTGCTCTGCAACAATACCTATCTAAGCCAAGCTCGTCTAGAACTTTCTTAGAATCTTCGCCTTTTGCAGTTTTTTCTTTATATTGTTTCCATAAGTGAGCGATTGGCTTTCCACAACTGAAACAACGAATTGGAATTATCATGATTTTATGAGTTTGGGAGCATTTTTAAAGGTTTTGATATTGTTTTTTGTATGCAAACGAGGATGAAGTCAACATATAAAAATAAAAAAGAAGGAGACCTTATCATTCAGTTAAAGGATGTTCATAAGATTTATGACATGGGCGAATCTAAAGTTCATGCATTAGATAGTTTAGATTTGAAGATTCATCAGGGAGAATTCGTAGCTATTATGGGCCCATCAGGTTCTGGAAAATCTACTGCTATGAATTTAGTAGGAAGTTTAGATATTCCAACCAAGGGAGCAATTTATCTAGACCACCACAATATTGCAGATTTACATGAATCAGACTTAGCACAAATTCGAGGTAAAAAAATAGGTTTTATTTTTCAACAATTTAATTTAATTCCGAATCTTACAGCAAAAGAAAATGTTATGCTACCTATGCTTTTCCAAGGAGTTTCATTTGAAGAGAGGGAAGAGAAGGCAGAACAACTTTTGAAGCTAGTAGAATTAGATGATAGAATGGATCACTACCCGAATCAACTATCTGGAGGACAACAACAAAGAGTTGCAATTGCTCGTTCACTCTCAAACGATCCAGAAGTTATTTTAGCAGATGAACCTACAGGTAATTTAGATACCAAAACAGGAGAGATAGTAATGGAATTTTTAAACAAATTAAATCAGGAAGGAAAAACAATTATTATGGTTACACATTCACCAGAACTTGCACAGAAACACGCAAAGATTGTTTATTGGATTAAGGACGGAAAACTTGAGAAAACGACGCGGAGAAAATAATTATGGTAAACAAAGGACTAATTTTCAATGCTTTCAAACATTCGTTCGACGAAAATTGTCCATTAGCGGCAGTCAATACTTCGCATTTTTTGCCTTGCGAACTTCAAAATAAAAAGGAGAGAAGTTTCGCAAAATGAGAGCAGAATATTTTTCTATTGCAGTAAGAAATTTAAGAAGAAGAGGCATTCGAAGTTGGTTAACTTTACTAGGAGTAGTTATTGGAATTATTGCAGTTGTTTCTTTGATATCTTTGGGAGATGGATTAAAACTTGCAGTTAACTCACAGTTCGGAATTAGTTCTACAGAAATAATTTCTATACAGGCAGGAGGAATGAGCGGATATGGACCTCCAGGTTCCGGAGTTGTCAACCCACTAACCGAAAGTGATGCAGTAGCAATTGAAAAATTAGACAAAGTACAATATGCAATCCCTAGAAGAATTGAAACCTTGAGGCTTGAGTATAATAATAAATTAGTAATTGGATTCGGCACTGATGTTCCGGAAGGTGAAAAAGAAAAATTTATGTATGAAACAATAGATGTTGAAGCAGAAACTGGAAGATTATTGCAAGACGGAGATACAAATAAAATTGTTATTGGACACGACCTGGCTGACAAAGACAAAAACGGATTTGGAAAAATAATAGCAGTTGGAGACAGCATAACTATCCAAAATAAAGATTATAGGGTTGTAGGTATTCTAAAAAAGAAAGGTAGTTTTATTATTGATAAAATTATTCTAATTAAAACTCCAGAATTAAAAAATTTACTAGATTTGGGAGAAGGAGTAGACATTATTGCAGCTAAAGTTGTGAGTAAGGATTTCATGGCTCAAGCAAAATTAGATATTGAAAAGTTATTAAGAAATAGGAGAGATGTTAAAGTAGGTCAAGAAGATTTTGAAGTTTCTACCCCGGAAGCAGCATTATCTACGGTTAATTCTATTTTGACAGGAGTACAAATTTTCATCGCACTAATTGCAGCTATCTCTATTTTTGTTGGAGCAATAGGAATAGTAAATACAATGACTACTTCCGTTATGGAAAGAACTAAAGAAATAGGAATAATGAAAGCAATAGGTGCAAAAAATTCCGATATCTTTTTCCAGTTTTTTATTGAGGCTGGAATGTTAGGAATGGTCGGTGGCTTGATAGGAGTAACGCTAGGATTATCAATCGGATTTGCAGGCATACAAGGAATAAATGCTTTTATTGGTTCACAAAATCCATTTGAAATTAATTGGATATTGGCGATAGCTACTTTAGTTGGAAGTTTCATTATTGGATCTATTGCAGGAATTGCTCCTGCAATGAAAGCGGCAAATATGAATCCGGTGGAGGCCTTGAGGAAATAAAATGGTGATATCTGAAGAAAGCGTAAAATATTCTTTGAAAAATATTGCACATAGAAAGACTAGAAGTGCACTAACTATTTTTTCTATATTTATAGGCATAACAACTATTTTTATTTTTATTAGTTTTGGATGGGGTTTATATGATTACGTAGATTCATTCACTTCTGGAACTTCTGCAGACAAAATAACAGTTTCACCAAAGGGAGTTGGAGCTCCGGGATTGGACGATACCTTCTCTTTTTCAGAAAGAGATTTGAAAGCAGTCGAGAGAAGTGCAGGAGTAATAGAAGCCGAAGGAGTTTATATGAAAGTTGTTGAAGTAGTAAAAAATGATGTTAAAAAATATGTAATGGTCGGCTCATTAAATCCCAAAACAAATTTGATAAAGGAATTATCCAATATGGAAATCTTCAAAGGAAGAGAATTACAATCAGGAGATACAAAAAAAGTAGTATTGGGATATAATTATTTAGTAGATGATAAAATATTTCCAAATAAATTAGACATTAATAACAAAATAACACTTAATGGAGAAGATTTTAGAGTTGTTGGTTTTTATAAAGAATTAGGAAATCCCCAAGATGACTCTAATATTTATCTCCTTACAGATACAATGAAAGTAATTTTTCCAAATGTTACTGGCTATGCAATGATTATTGGTAGGGTAGATATTAACAGTATGAATCTAACTATTGCAAATGTTGAGAGAAATTTAAGAATATCTAGGAATGTAGACAAAGGTAAAGAAGATTTTTACGTTGCTTCTTTTGAAGATTTAATTCAGAGTTATATGAGTGCATTGAACATTGTTATAGGTTTTGTAATTTTGATTGCCCTTATTTCAGTTTTAGTTTCTGCCATAAACACAGCAAATACAATGATTACTTCTGTTTTGGAAAGAACAAAAGAGATAGGTGTACTGAAAGCAATAGGTGCAAAGAATTCAGAAATATTTAATATCTTTGTTTTCGAATCTGGATTTTTAGGAGCTGTTGCGGGGGTGCTCGGAGTATTGGCAGGATTTATAATGACTTTTATTGCTGGAACAGTATTAGACAATCTAGGATGGGGATTCTTGAGCCCTCACTATTCAACTAGTTTATTTTTAGGATGTGTACTGTTTGCAACAGTAACTGGTGCTCTCTCTGGAGTAATTCCGGCTGTTAATGCTTCTAAGACAAATATAGTGGATGCTTTGCGTTACGAATAAATATATTATTCACAATCCTAATCAGCGAAGAGATGAATAGGTTCCTGAAGCCAATTCTAATTAATTAGGCTAATAAAATACAGAACAGATTTATTAAATAGCAGAAATAAATTAAGATTTAATAGATGTTTAGTGACAATAAATTATCTTCTCTTTGCTTCTTTATTCTTTTTCCTTTTATATAACCAGTAGCCAATCCCGATTACAATAATTGCTAAAACAATATATGTTGTTAAGGGAGTAGTCTTCTCGTCTGCTTTTCTCTCTTGGAAAAGTGAAGGAAATAAGGTAACATTTTTATCGATAGATCTTCTAAAACCAGCATTATCTGTGTAAGATATTCTAAGAGGAATGACTGTCTCTACAGGCTTTATCTCGAATTCTGCAGAAGTATATTCATTTGAATCCAAGTCCCCAATAATTTTTGTCTTTGCGCCTTTTACAACTAAAGTAGGATAGTCTAATAATTCTACAGCAATAGATTTAACATCTACTTTTGCAATGTTTAAAACTTCTAAAGTAATAAAATTTGTAGTGAAACTTAGATCCTTTACATAAACCTCAAAATCTGCTCTTGTATCTTCAACAAATAGATTAAATTGTTTGGATTCAATACCTGCAGAGGTTCCCTTAGTTAATAGAACTTCGATAGGATTATCTCCATCAACTGCATCTTGGTCAACTCTAACTTTATATGCAACTATTTTATGAGTGGAATAATCTTTTACAAAAGTACCTGCTTTAAGAGAAACCTTACTTTCTTGATTTGGATCAAAAACAAGAGGATATTTATTTAAAAGTTCGAAAGAAATATCTCCACAAACAGAATCCGAGATGCCTTCGATTTGGAATACTAATTTAACATAATCTCCGGGAATTGCAGGATAAGGATCTTGGCTTAGAAGTTGAACAGCTGGATTGCATTCAGTGGTTGCCGCAGAAATAAAATTAAAACCTAGCAAAACAAATGCCAAAACCACTACTAAACCCGTCTCTTTTTTCATATTATTAAAATTCTTTCTTTCTTTTTAAATCTTTGGAAATGTATTCACGAGAATAGAAGTATTTAAAAAGAGAAATTTATAGAAATTGATAATTAATAATAGAGGTAAAATGGTAGCTAAAAAGTGTTGTGTATATTGCAAGGGCGATGTTCCTGACGAGAGAGCTATGGATGTTTGTGACCGATGCGGAAGAGCCGTATGGGGAGAAAAAATGTTCAAAGCAATTGTTGAGGGCACTAATAATGAGATGTCCAAAGGCAATATGGAACTTGGAAGAGTCAGCGAGTCTCATTAAATTTTATAATATTTCTCAAAAAAGAGAGGTATACGGAGCTAATTTTATTTCTTCTATACTAAACTTAAGAAATTTAAGAATTTCTTACGGTAGGAAGATTTAAAAATGATTATTTTGTCAGATTATAATGAAAGCAGACTCAAATATCAATCAAATTTTATTTGAGAAGTTTGATTCCCTCGATAAAGAAGAAATTCTTGTCGCTAGGAAAATAGTTGAAAAATACGCTCAGAAAATAAAAAAAATTACTGAGATTAAACAAATAAAACTTGAAATGAGAGCGCACTCTAAAATCAAGGTGAATAACTTTGAAATTAAAGGACGTATAGAATACGCACAAGGCGCAGTAATATCCGATCAGCAAGATATAAATCCCTTCGTTGCAATTGATCTTGTAATGGAAAAAATGTTCAAAGAGATACAACATAAAATAGATAGAAAATAAAAAATGGCACAAATAGTAAAAAACGTTAGACAAAGAGGAAAAATCCAACTTAGTGAATACTTTAAAGAATTAAAAATAGGAGATAGTGTTGCAATAATTAATGAAGCAAGCATTCCTTCTTCTTTCCCCCAAAGAGTAGTCGGGAGAACTGCAAAAATAATAGCAACTAGAGGAAATTCAAAAATAGTTGAAATTATGGATGGAAACTTAAGAAAACAATTTATAATTCACCCAATACACTTAAAAAAAATAAAATGATAAAAGACCAAAAACCATTAACATATGCAGAAGTTTTAGATTTAGTTGGAGAAGGAGAAAAAGCAAAGAAAGTTAAAGATTTTATTAAACAATTCTATAAATTAAAATCTGTTGATGCAAAAAAATTATCTGAAGAATTAGCAGGATTAGATTTAATGAAATTAAAAGAAGAATCTATAGTGAGTATTGTTAACTTTTTACCACAAGATGCTGCTGACCTAATTAAAATACTGCCTGACGTATCTTTAGACCAAGAAGAAATCACAAAGATATTAGACATTGTGAAAAAATATTAAAATGGAAAAGGAAGAAATTGCAGTCGTATTAGATTACCTACCTTATGGATATCCATTAGAAGGAAGGACTATGCCAGTTGTTCAAGCAATAGGAAAGAATAACTTCACATTATTACAATTAGCTCCAAGAAAAGGAGAAAATTTCCAACAAGCTGAAGAAGTTTATATCGGAGAAGGAAAACGAGATAAAATCCAATTCATTCAAGGAAGATTATTGAGAGAAAAGTTAACAGAAAGTGCAAAAATGCAACTTACTGATTTTATCTCAAAAGCGGTTAAAGAAAAAGAACAACAATTTGTTGAATTTTTTAATAAAGCACAAGCTATAAATACCCGTCTTCACCAGTTTGAATTACTTCCAGGTTTTGGGAAAAAACATTGTCAAGCAATCCTCGACGAGAGAGACAAAAAACCTTTCGAGTCAATGAGCGAAATTAAAACAAGAGTTTCCGGACTTCCAGACCCTCAAAAAGCAATAGAAAAGAGAATTTTTGAGGAATTGACAGAAATCCAGAGACACAATTTATTCATAAGATGAGCGAAGAAAAACAAATAGCAAAAGAACAAGAGAAAGTAAAGAAAGTTAATCCACATATTAAACAAGAAGAATATGTGAAGTTAGTTAGAATTTTACAAAAAGACATTAGGGGAAATAAGAAACTCCATAGAGGTATCTGTGACATTAAAGGGGTTTCCTGGATTTTTTCAAATGCAGTTTGTATGTTAACAGGGATTGATAGAAATAAGAAAATCCAAGATTTAACACCCGAAGAAATTCAAAAAATTGAGAATTTTATTTCTGAACCAAAGGGAGTTCCAGGATTCTTATTTAACAGACGAAATGACCGAGACGAAGGTGTTGATAAACATGTATGTGGTGCTGATTTAAATTTACAAGTTGATTTTGATATTAAGAGATTAAAGAAAATAAAAGCGTATAAGGGAGTTAGACATACTTTAGGACAACCAGTAAGAGGTCAGAGAACAAAGTCACACTTCAGAAAGAATAAGAAGAAGAGCGGTATGAGCAAAACACCTTCAGATAACAAAGCTAAAATGAATGCAGCAGCTATGGCTGGAGGAAAGAAATAATGGGAGATATAAGAAGAAAACATAATTTGTATTCAAGACCTAAGAAGATGTTTGAAGTTTCAAGAATTGAAAATGATAACAAGATTCAAAAACAATATGGTTTAAAGAGTAAAACAGAAATCTGGAAAGCAACTGCTAAAGTTTCTGCATTTAGAACAAGAGCTAAGAAGTTAATTTCAAATAATGGACAGGAAAGTAAAGAATTCTTCAACAGACTACAAAATATAGGATTAGATGTAAAAGTTACCTCAGATGTACTAGCTTTGACACCTGAAGCAGTCTTAGAAAGAAGATTACAAACTTTTGTATTTAAGAAAGGTTTTGCAAAAACAATCTTAGAAGCAAGACAATTAATTACACATAAAAATGTTATTGTTAATGGAAGAATTGTTAATATTCCTTCCTTTAATGTATCTAAAAACTTAGAAAACAAAATATCTTTAAAGGAGAGAAAAGCATAAATAAAAAATGGCAAAAGATACAACAAAAACAGGAATAGTGAATGTATACAGCACATTCAATAATACTGTTGCACAATTAACAGACTTAGCAGGGAATACAATAATGAAAATCTCTGGCGGAATTATTACAAAACAAGATAGACTTAAGGCAAACCCGACAATTGCTATGTTTATTGCAAAAAGAATAAAAGAAGTTGCTAAAGACTATGAAATAACATCTTTGTATGTTAGAGTAAGAGGACAAACAACAAGTACTGGTCCTGGCCCAGGAGCACATGCTTTAGTAAAAACATTATCTAAAGAAGGATTCAAAATCATAAGTATTGCAGACATAACAAGAGTTCCTCGTGGAGGACCTAAGAAAGGTGGCGGAAGAAGAGGAAGAAGAGTTTAAAAATAAACTTTTGTATAAAACAACATGATAAAAAAAATAATCAAAACAGATGAAAAGGTAGTATTCCTTTCCGATATGAATTTAACATTAGCAAATGCATTGAGAAGAAGTGCTAGTGAAATTCCAATTTTGGCTATTGATGAAGTAGACATTTACAAAAATGATTCTGCATTATATGATGAAGTCCTTGCACATAGAATGGCTTTAATTCCTTTGAAAAACAGAAAAGTTAAAGAAGGCGAATTTGTAGAAATGAAATTAAGTGTTAAAGCAGATGGTAAGAGAAATGAAGTTCTTTCTGGGGAATTTGGAGAAGATTCCGTTATCAAAGATATACCTTTGACAATTGTTGATAAGAATCAAGAAGTTACTGTTGTTGCTAAAGCTAAACAAGGAAAAGGAGTTGAACATTCAAAATATTCTCCAGGTTTGGTTTTCTATAAGATCTTAAGTAAAATAGACATTGCAAAGGATGCAGAAAAAAGACAAGAACTTGCAACAATCTATCCAGATGTATTTTCTTTTGAAGCAGGAAAATTAACCGTAAAAAATGAATGGAAATTTGATTTAGATGTTCAAGATTTAAAAGAGTTTGAAGGAATCAAAGTTACACCTACAGAGGAGATTGTTTATACAATTGAATCTTATGGCCAAATATCTGCTGAAGAAATTTTTGAAGGAGCTGTAAAAGCACTTAACAAGAATTTAGATGAAGTTGCTAAAGCTTTAAAATAGTTCTAAATAAAATATGCTAACTTATTCATCTTGGAGGAACGCAATTAAATTACAAAGAGCATTTGGAGATGTGTTAACTAGGGATCCTAGTGGGACAATAGAAGAGCAAATGCATGCGGAAATTTTGAGTGAAGAAGCAATTGAAAGAGGAAGAAACTTTCCATCTGAATCACAAATAGAGACAAAGGATAGCTATCCTTTTTGGAAAAAATATTAATTTGTTTATATTTTAAACAAGTGTTTGTTTGTCTCACTTCAATAGTTTTTTATAGTCTTGTTTAGCTTTAATATTTATTCTGGGGAGATGCCGGAGTGGTCAAACGGGCAACGTTAAGGCCGTTGTAGCTTACGCTTACGGGGGTTCGAGTCCTCCTCTCCCCAGTTATATTTATTACTCTCGCCCCTGGGTTTCCCAAAGAGATCACCTCTGTGGAGGCGTCGAGTCCTCCCCTCCCTATATTAAATAAAACATATAAATGTTTAAATAGTAAAAATAGCATTTTTTAAGATGAATAGACATACATATAATGGACAAGCAGAACATGAAGGGAACTTCTATGACTATGCAGTTATAATAGATAAACCAAATGAAATTACCACACTCACGATTAAAGGAAAAGGACTTGAAGACAGCTTAATTGTACATGGTTTAATTCTTTCTAACTCTATTAATTGGACTGATAACAAACTAAGAGAAGAACTTCTCGCTAGAACAGTTGTAAATTATATTGACTTCAATAAAAATATTATTTCTAAAGTACATGCAGAGATTATGGCAGAATATGAAAGAGAATTGAAGCTTGAACCGGCTTTGCATAAAATGTAGACCACTTATTGTGCAGAAATGATTTTTGAACATTCTTCGAAATCGCAATCAATTTTAAGTTCGAAAATTTCATGTATTAAACAAGTTATATTATGTGAAAGTATTTTACAAAGAACTTCATTTTTTTGTCCTTGAAAATATTTACTTCTACAGAATCCACCAAACTTAGCTTTTATCATTGAAAAAGTGGATTCAACATTAGACCTCTTATGGTAATGTTTAGCAAACTCTTCATAATTGTAACTAAATAATTTAAACATTCTAGCCCATGTTGGTGAACTCTTTGGTTGTCCGGTAGTATTAGATTTAAAAGGAATATAAGGAACGGCTCCTAAATCATCTACAATATTCATATTTTCTCTAGAAGAATATCCTTTATCTGCTACCAATTCAACAATTTTAAAATTTTTAGAAGTATCAGTAACTAAAGATTTGAATTGGGTATTATCATGAACTTGTCCTTCTGTTATCTCTGCAGAACAAACGATATTAGTTTTAACTCCACAAGTTACGTGAGCTTTTACATATTTACCTTGATTTGGGAGTTTAACTCTATATTTATCTTGAACCCATCGGTCAAACTTTCTATTTCCGAAACCACTCGCATCTATAGCAAACGTTTCTTCTATATGTCTCAAGGGTAGAGCAGAAACGGTAATTAAATATTTTAAAAGTGTTTCAATAGATGTATTGTTAAAATAATTTAGAAGCGTATTAAAATGTGGAACATTATTTATGTATCCTGCTTTTTTAGCTAGTTCTAAATCAGATATAGTTCTTCTCGAAGAAGTATTAGAATATATTTTAATAATACAACAAAACATCATATCCCGAATGGGTTTATTCGGTCTGCCAAATATATATTTTGTTTCAGGAATAATATTTATCAATTCATCAAATAACTTATAAAATAAAAGTTTTTCTTTTGTTTGGGCTTCATTGTATTGAACCCATTGTTGTGGATATGTCTTCCGTTTCTTTAATTTAGTATTCATCTTCAATATATGTTTTAACTACAATTTTAGTTGTTGTATGAGTTTCAATTATTTGTTTATCTTTCTTTACAACCTTTTTATCAAAGTTTGTAGCTTCTTTCACATTCACTAGCGTATAATCTTTATCGTCGTTGCTCATTGTTTTTCTTACCTATGTAGGTTATACTTAGCTGGGTAAGTATGCTTTATAAACATTTCGGCAGTATAGTTTTGATAGGTGTCACCTATGCAAGTAAGATTTAAATAATACCGAATCTCTTATTTACTATACTATTGGTTTGTTCATATGGCTGAAATTGAAATTAAAATAAAAGGGTACAAGTGCGAACGTTGTAATCATATCTGGGTTCCTCGAAATAAAAAAGAGAAACCTGTAATTTGTCCAAAATGTAAAAGTCCCTATTATGATAAACCTAAAAGAAAAGCATCTCAAGATTAAAAGGGTTTCGGATAAAATTATGTCCTTTTTAAACTAAAATCGTAATTCTTACTTTCAAAGGTAAGAATTTAATTTATTTTAATTATTTTTAATTATTTAATCTGCCAAATACTTATGGTTGAAAACAATATTCGGAAGATTCTATTTCATCTACAATATACGAGCTAATTTCATCAACACCGTATTCATCACCATCTACTATTACGTTCTTTCCATGATAAGCATTTACAAAGTCTCTTATAGGTAATACACTTATAATGTAACTACAAGTCTGTTCAGAGGATACTAGATATATTCCATACTCTGTAGCGTCATTAAAATATTGGGCAGAATTTAAAATAAGTGCACTGTAAATAACTTGAAGATTTCTATCTCCAGAAACATTCATACTTACTAAAGCCCTAATGCTTTTTTCTGTATTCGTTTTGTCTACAAACCTGACTGTATATTCATACGCTTCTAAATTAGCTTTTACATATTCTTTTGCTTCTTCAGAAGTGCTAGATGGTAAATTAGTAGGGTCGTTATTTAAACTATTAATCTGTGAACCTACCATCCATAATCGTATGAGGACTATAATAAATAAGATAAATAGTATTAATCCCCACCATCGTTTAAACCATGACGTTGATTGTTTATTCTTCATCAGCTTCACCCACCCCATCAAACATCGTTGGCTTAGAAACTTTTATTCCATATTTATCTCGAGTTCTTTCACTTAAGATAGTTATATTTTTCGGAACAGGACCTTGTTTATGACTCCCATAAAAATCTATATCTTCTTTATCTTGTTTTGACATACTAACAAAACAAGTTGCAAGTTTATAAACTTTACTTAAGTAAAGTTGCTTTCCCTAAGTAGCACAACTCTATTTAATACTTAACACACACTTGCTTTATGGCGAGAAACTTAACTACAATTAATGATAAACGGTGGAAGTATCTGCAAGACATAGCTAAACCTTATGCCTTAGACATTCTCGAAGAATTAGAAAGAGGTAATAGAAGATTCTTGGAGCTAAAACATCTTTGTAAAAGTCAGAAGACTTTAACGATTAGACTTTACGAACTTATAGAGTTGGAGGTTATACAAACTATCGTTGATAAGCCTAAGAATAAAAGAGTTATTGTGTCTTATAGTCTGACGGAGAAGGGTAAGCACTTACTCAGTATCGCTAAACAATTCGTGAAGACGTAGTAAGATATTTAAACATAGAGTGTATTAGTTTAGAATGGGATATATAGACGCTATTGCTTATGTCTTATTAGGACTCTTCGCCATAGTCTTAATAACTGGAGTAATATTTGCAATCGTTAAAAAGAGGAAACGAGTTTCAAACCAATAGCTAGAACACCTAAACTAATCCCAATAAGATACCATTGTACCCAAAATAATTCTTTTCTAATCTCTTCTAATTTACTAACAACATTAATATCTTTATCTTCGCCCATATTACTTCTTAATATTTATAATCGATTCGTAGGTTATTTAAACCTTCGCCCGAAGAGATGACTTATTGTGCAGAAATGACTTAATGTGCAAAGCCGCTTGAACCAAAAGCTTTATAAAAGCAGTTTAGTAGTAAATTTTATCCTGCGAGCTAACGCGATTTAGTAGGAAATCATTATATGATTTCTGAGCAGATTTATACAAAATGAAAAAAATAGTAATAAGCAAAACAAAAATTGAAAACAGAATGAGACAAAAGGCAAACCCTTTGTTAATTAATGTTATTGTTCAATTAAAGAAAGAAAATCCAATTATTGCAAAAATATTAGCAACACCTAGAAAGAAAAAATCTGTTTTTAACTTGACACAATTAGACAAAATGCTAAAAGAAGGCGATAAAGTTTTTGTTCCAGGAAAAATATTATCTTCTGGTGTTTTAACAAAGAAAGTAAAAATAATCTCTTGGGATGCATCTGAAAAAGCAATTGAGAAGATGAAAGAAGCAAAGGCAGAATTTATATATCTTGCAGATGAATTAAAATCAAATAAAGACTTAAAAGGAGTTAAAATACTACAATGAAAATTTATTTAGACGCAAAAGGAGCAATTGTTGGAAGAGTAGGTAGTGTTGCTTGTAAAGAACTTTTAAAAGGAAAAGAAGTAGTTATTATCAATGCTGAGAAAGCAATTATTTCCGGAGATAGAGCAATGAATAAAGAAGTCCTACACTGGTGGATTACATTGGGCGGTATTGGTTTGAAAGGTCCGAAAGTTTCTAGATCTCCAGACTTTTTTATGAAAAGAATGATTAGAGGAATGTTACCAAGTAGAGATAGGTCTAAAGGAAGAGAAGCTTATGATAGATTAAGATGTTATATCGGAAATGGGCCGCTAACAGCAGATGAATTAAAACAAGTTAAAGTGGCTGCTAGTTCTGTTAAAAAACCAATTAAATATGTAGTACTTGGAGAAATAGTTAAACAAATATGATAATCGTTTCAGGTAAAAGAAAAACAGCAATTGCTAAAGCATCTATAAAAGATGGAACAGGAATTGTTACAATAAATAAAAAAATGATAGAATCTTTCCCAATGTTACAACAGTTAGAATTAAAAGAACCATTAATTATTGCTGAACAAGTTTTAGGAAAATTGAATTTTGATATTTCTGTAAATGTTGCAAGCGGCGGGACTGCTTCAAGAATAGAAGCATCTAGATTAGCAATTGCAAGAGCAATAGTAGAGTTTACAAAAGATGAAAAAGTAAGATTAGCATTTGTTGCATATGATAGAAATATGTTAGTTGCGGATATTAGAAGAAAGGAAGCTTACAAACCTGGAGATTCTAAGGCAAGAGCGAAAAGACAAACTTCTTACAGATAGTTATCTTACTAGAATTTTATTTGAGAAATTATTTTTGTTGTGCAATATAGAAGTCTCGATCCCATCTAGATAAAACTTTTTTTATTTTATAATGTTCAGAGATTCCTGTTGGAAGAGGGGTTTTATCATCAAAACAAAAAGTTAGATTAGAGATATCTTGATTTGTAAAATTAGCAAATGCTTTTTCAAGAGTTCCTTTAGGTAACGAACACCTTTTCCCAAAGGGAGGATCAGAAACAATAGTTGTTATATGTCCAATTAGATTTACAGGAAACTGATATGTACAGTCTATAACAGCAGTCTGAGCGAGTATTTCTTGATCGGAAAGGTTTGTAAAAGTTGCTAGATTTAATCTTGTAGAGTCTACTGCTTCAGAAGCTATATCTGAACCAAATAAATGTTTGAACTGCCCCTCAAAATTTAAACCTGCAACGGTGAGAATTGTACCATTACCACAGAAAGGATCATATAGGGCACTCTTATTTTGGGAGAGATCATTTGCAATCTCTAATAGTGTATAAGCTACTTTGGGAGGAAATTTAGGAGTTCTTTTTGCAAATAGCAGCTCATTTCCATCAGGATTTTTCATTTTCATATATCCATTGTATTCAAATACCATAAAAAATGATCGTTTTGTTTCTTTTTAAATATTAGTATTGTTGTATCTTTGTAGGAGTGACAAATAGAAAGGTTTAAATATTAGATTAGACAATGATTTTTATGGCTATTTTAAAGAAAGAATTACTTCAGGAAATTGATAGTGCAAAGAGAAAGCTAGATTCATCTAAAATAGAGAATGCAACTATGAGAATGTTTAAAGATTTAGAAGATCAAACGATAAAAAATATTTCTTTTCAAGATAAAGACAATTGTGAAAGACAAAAAGAAGTAATTGCAAATTTTAGAGAAGCCTGGCTTTATGGACAAACTCAGAAGGTAAAAAACTTAGATTTAATTACACTTACTGAAATTTCTGGAAGAGTCGAGCCTTCCTTAAGGGCCACAAGACAAAGTTATGCAGACTTTCGAAAAGAGATGGCTCAAATGAAAGGAGAAAATGTCCCACCTATAGATGAAACTAGAATAAGAGCGCATTTAGAAAGAACAATGGAAGCAGAAAAAAATATGAAGTTGCACCCTGTTGAAAGAGCAATTTTTGATTATTTTCATCTAGTGAGAATCCAATCATTTAGTAATGGAAATAAAAGAACTGCAGGAATTTATATGAATACAATCCTCAGAAATGAAGGATTTTTACCAATTAGCATTGCAGATAGAGAATCATCTGATTATAAAAATTATCTCTTTGGAGCAATAGAGGGCTTTAAAAATAGGAGTGCAGATTCAAGAGACGATCTTTATTCTTATCAAAATCCAGATAAGTTTCAGCTTCAATTTTATGATTTTTTAGGAAGAAAGGAACTAGCTGCTTTAAGAGGTGCAGAAAATAAGTTAGCAGGAATAACAGTATATAATATTAAAGCAGATTATGAACATCCAGGGGCAGGCATCGGATTAAAGCATAAATTAACAAACTATTTCAGAGCGAGACAACTACCTTTTCAAATTAAAATAGATAGACTTGGTAAAAATGTAAAACTGGTTGGTGAAATGCCTTTTAGAACATTAGATAATATTGTTAAAAATTATCCAGGAATTAAACATATTAAAATAGAAATAGAATAAAATGCCTATAAAACTATATTCGAATGGGTAAAAATTTTTTATTAGATAGTCATGTTTTGGAAGATCAAATAGTTCTAGATGGTATTGAAGCAATAAATAGAATAGAGCAAAAAGACGGAACACCTATTTTAATCTCTGGCGGGATGGCTGTATCATCATATTTACCAGAAGGAACTAATAGATACACTATTGATCTAGATTTTAATATGCTGTGGGGAGGAAATACCGTAGAATTCTGGAGTAAAGTTAAACCACTGATTACAAGATTACAAGAGAAAGGATATGATGTTGGAAGGAAAAAAGAAAATTCTACTCTTGATATAAATTACTCTTTAGATGGACAAAGATTTATGATACAACACCAGCGAAGATCCCAACCTTCTTTAGGAAAAAACAGACATTCTATAGAGAGAGAATTTGCCAATAGAAGGAATATTATTAAAGGCAATTTAGAATATTCTGTTTTAAGTCCTGAAGACTTAATAGTCAGAAAATTGGCCAGAATTTTTAAATTTTCAAACCAATCGTCACTGGAGTTTCCCCAAATAAGAACAATCCCCGAACTTAAAGAACATATAGAAGAAGAAAAAGAAAGATTGGTTTCTTCCCTGGATAGAACCGAACTAGATATCATTCACTTAAGAATGGAACACGACTTATACGATATTAAGAGGCTCGGAAATTATATGGGAGTAAACCAAACCTACTTGGTAGAAGCAATAAAAGATTGGACAATAAATGGCGAAAAAACATATCTAGAGACTATCAAAAGAATTTGTTTAGAATCAGAAGACTAATTGACTATTTTTCGTTTTTTACTTATTTCAACCAACTTTCTTTGAACTGCATAAAATATTTCAGGATTAATAATTGCAGAATGATTTGATTTGTACAAATTTCCTGCAAACTTTACTTCACCCAAATAAGTTCTGTTCTTTAAAACTTTCTTTAAACCATTTACAGAAAGACTATAATGTTTAGCCATATTGTTTAAAGAATAATTCTGATTCAAGAAAGTCCTAAATATAGAATGAACTTTTGATGCAAATTCATTAGGGATAAGAGATTCATTGACTAAAGAATAACCAAGAGCAACCCGCGTCATTATTTTTCCTTGCTTTGCTTTTTCATCCATTCCTTTTTTCTGACGAGATCCAGTAGATTGCCCATATTTTCTAAAAGTTTCTAAAAGTTTCCAATCTATTTTCTCAGAAAGATAATTTTGAAAATCTGACTCGTTTTCTGGAGCAAACATCAAACAAAGCCTACATAATTTTGAATTTAACTTTTCCCCTTCTTTTTTGTCATGATAACCACATTTTTCACAAGCCATATGAAGGTAAGTAATGGCTGGTTTAAAAAAGTAAGGTTTTAACAGAATAACTAAGGTTTATAAATTTCCTATAATAGTAATAAGAATGATACAGAATATAATTTTACTACTGATAATATTTATAGTTTCTCTCATTATGGCAATTGCTTTTGGTTTTTTGAATTACAAATATAAACATAGGTTAATTGATTACTATATTATGTTCTTGATAGGGGTTGGCTGGACTATTTTAGGATTGCTTTTTCTGATACCTGCGATTATTGTTTTTGGAGGGAGTTTTGCAATTATAGGTTATTTAAAGAGAAGAGATTGGGATGAAGACTTAACAGGAATCGGAAAAGCAAATAAAGACGAACTTATTTTACTAAGAGAACAAACAGATTCTCTAGAATTATCTTTTACTTTATTAATTTTTACAGGAATTATTATCCTTATAGGCATTATAATTTATGTTTATTTAACGGGTTTCAGTTTTCTTAAATAATAACTTAAACATAAAATTTATTAACCTTTCTTAAAGAGTGGCGGCCCTAAATGAACTTTTTAACATATATTCTAGACAATATAAATCCTTTAAAAACTAAAGATATATCCTTTTTTGTGGTATCATTAAATGATTATGAGGCTAGCAATTTTGATGCATTACAACCTGCAACAGAAGATGTTCCAAAAAAAATTGTAAAGGAATTAATTGAACAGACACTTCCACAATATATGCAATTTATCCAAGAAAAACTTATTTCTGATTCTGTAGAAAAAGCAAGAAGCATTGCACAGAGTAAGGGAATTGAAAGCAGAGTCTCTGGAGAGAAACCCTTCTTTGTAAGCGATGAAGATATGGGGATAAATGGCGCTATAGGAAATTCTTTTGCAATGGTAAAACCTGGAAAAAAAGAAAAACCCTTTAGAATAATTATTGCTCATTCGGATGTTCCTTCTTTAAGAATTCCAGTAAACCCTGTTTTTGGAGCACAGGATTATAGGAGAGAACTTCGTACTCCCACAATCTCTTTATGCACAGAACCCTTTGGAGGAATAAGGCCGGAAGATTGGTACGGGATGGATGTAGAAATAGTGGGGAAAATTTATATAAATGGAAAAGAAAAAAGAATCTCGATGCCTGGAAGAATAAAACAAAAATCATTACATACTGACCATCCTTTAATTATGAAGACATTTGAAGGACTTAAAGTAAGCACTGCATCTTCGAATATTGAAGAGCTCTATCAAAAATTAGGAATAGAAAGTGCAGATGACTTTGCAAGCGCCAGACTATACTGCCTACCCAGTATGGAAAAAAATGGAAAACTATTAGGGTATGAGTTAGGGGGCTTTGGACATGATGATAGGTGTTGTGTTTGGGCAGGACTCCAAGCAAGTTTAGAAACATTATTAGATAATGATAATACCACAATGGTTTTTGCTTTAGATAATGAAGAAATAGGTAGTATTGGAAATTCTGCAAACTATATGGGTTTTTTTGAAAATGTAATGAGGGAAACTTTAAAAGTTGTTTATGGAGAAGAAGGTGGAAAGATAGAACTACCTTCGGCGTTAAACAGAGGACTTATGGGTGGCATGCCTGCAATATGTGCTGATGTAGGTGTTGGGCTGGGGCCTGAAGAGCTAGATGACAGATATGGATTAGTAGATATAGACAGGTCTTCGCGAACAGGCTGGGGCATAATGATTAATGCAGGAATAACTACCTCTCCAAAACATGTAGATAATTTTACTTCATTATTGAAAAAGAAGATTCCTGGAAAAGAAAAAAATTATAGATATCAAATTGGAGGAGATTATACTCCTGTTGATGGAAGAGCTTGGGGAAATAGTGCACAAATGTATGATTCATTTAGAGACACTATGCCTTTTTTGAATGTAGGTATTCCTGTTTGTGGACTTCATCACCCGAGAACAGAAGTAATTAATATATTTGATTTGCAATGGATGAAAGAAGCTTATAAAATTTATATGAAGAATTAATTATAAACTATCTATAGGACTTTTAACATTTTTTATCTGCTGGTTACTTATATGAGTGTATAATTCTGTAGTTGAAATGGATGAATGACCTAAAAGCGTTTGAATAGTTCTCAAGTCTACTCCGTTCTCTAATAAATGTGTTGCAAAAGAATGTCTAAGCGTATGACAATGTATATCTTTTTGAATTCCTGCCCGTTTGACGGCTTTTCTAACGATTTTTTCAATATTTGAAGCTGAAAGTTTTTTACCAGTTTCTTCGTTTGAGAATAATAATTCGTGATTTAATTTTTTTTGAAACTCAATTTGTTTGTTTAAGTCCGCAACTAAAAATTCAGGAATATTAAACACTCTGTCTTTTTTTCCTTTTGCTTGTTTAACCATACCTGTTTTTTCTAGAAAATTCAGATCGGCGATGTTTAAGTTAATTAATTCCGATATACGAAAACCACAAGCATATAGCATCGAGACCATTAAACGGCTTTTATCGCTGTAAATGCTGTTTATTAGTCGTTTAACTTCTTCCTTAGTCATTACTGTTGGGATTCTTTTTTCTTTTTTAGGCCGTTTGATTCCTAAAGTAACATCTTTTTTTAAAATATTAGTGTATGCATATTTTATTGCTGCTAAAAATAAAATAATAGATGAAGAAGATTTTTCAGTTAATTTT
Organism: Candidatus Woesearchaeota archaeon; assembly: GCA_964440825.1. Classification (GTDB taxonomy): domain Archaea; phylum Nanobdellota; class Nanobdellia; order Pacearchaeales; family GW2011-AR1; genus CABMGO01. Next base: position 10,449 of record CAYYKU010000001.1, on the reverse strand, counting down.
TCTGCCATGAACTGTTTAACATCGTCGACTTCTATTTCTTCCGGCTGTTTGTTTAATTGTTCAAACAGTTGTTTATTTGCATCTAAATAATTTCGGATAGTATATTGAGAATTTTTAGAAATTTTAAGTTCTATTTCAAGTTTTTTTAGAAATTCTTCGGTGTTCATAATTTTTTCTCCATAACAAAGTTTACATTTCTTATGCCTTTATACGGCTTTGAAACTTTTTTTATAAGTTTATATCCTAAATTTTTATAAAATCCTTTCGCCTTTTCTGCAGACCAAAGATGAACTTTTTTTAACCCTTTTTTCCTTGCATATTCTTCAATAAAATTCATTAGTTTAGTGCCAATCCCCTTTCGAGTATAAGTAAATTTTACAAATACTCCTTTTACTTCTGAACCTTGTAAAGAAACGGAACCAATTATCTCATGGCCACTAACCAAGCAAAAAGTCAGATATTTTTTAATTTTTTTCTTGATATTCTCAGGAGAATAGTCTTGGGTTAAAACCTCAATTAATTTCTTATTATAATTTTCTCCAGGAATATTACCAAAAACGCTTCTCCTAATTTCGGAAAGTTCCCGAGCGTCAGAAAGTTTAGCTTTTCTAAAAAATTGCTTTACCATTATAGTTTTCTAGAATCATAAGCCCAATGAAGAATCGCTTGTCGTTGAACTGGGCGACAAGAAAAATCTCCCTTTTTACAATGTTTGTTTAGTTGAGAAATGTGTCGCTTGATTGCTTTCCAACGTTTGATTTGTCTTTGATCATCCGGACATCTTCGACCCATAAAGTAACGACAGTACCACTGAAACCAACCACGAGGATCCTCGTGATATATCCATCCTTTTTCTTGCCAAACAGAGAGTGGCTGAGATGCATGAACTTTGAAGAAATTTAGAGCATCTTGCGGATAAAGTGGTGAAAGTTTGGATTGTGCGAACCAAGACGAAGGAAACTCTTTTTTGCAGTCCGTCATGTACTTTCCGCTAAAAACACCTAGCTCCAACATCTGTTTGGGTGTTAACTCTGGTTTGAACTCTGGATCAAAATTTTTACCGGTTGGCTCAGTTAAAAAATAAAAATAATTTTTTTGCATCAAATCATTTACAACAACTTTTTTTTTCATACTAGATTGTACGAACCACGGTTTAAATAGATTTTGGAAGAAATTAGATAACAATAAAAACAATAAAAAGTTTAATTTGAAATGAAAGAAATACTAAAAAATTCAAACCCTTATAATTTTCCATTGAGCGATCAAAAAGGTTACGCCTGCTATGGTTTACCATGTACTTGTTTGGCATGCAGACATGAAGAAGGATTTTGTATAGATCACGACCAAGGCCCTTGTAGAGTTTGCAGCGGAACATTGGAAGAAGTAACTACCGAGTTTTGTATGCCTGAAAAATAAAGAATAACTTTGCTAACCTTAGTTAATAATTTTTATTAATTACTTAGTTTTGTGAAAATATGCTATCTCTTTTTTAGAAGGTTGTTTAAACAGCTATAGGGGTTTATGCACTAAGGTCGGCTTTATTAAAAGCCTTCCAAAAAACCTCACTTTGCTCCGTTTAAAAGTGAACATCATACATAAATTAAATTTTTTGAATCTGGACGTTTAGGGAGCGTTTTTATTTTTGGCTAAAGATTTATATATGGTTTTGTGAAATTGAACAAAAAACACTGATTTTGAGAGATTTTCTGAGTCACTACAATGTATCTTGTACGAACCATAAAGGGAATTTAAGGTGTTTTTGACAGATTTTTTGCTGTTTTTTGAGATTTTTGAAAATAAAATAAGATCTCTCAACAGTTTTTGGACTCGACCGCTTAACCTGTCTTTTGGTTTCGGCGGTTTTATGCACTAAGGTAAGCAAAGTAAATAATTTAGGAATTATTTTAGATGATCTGCCATTTTAGCAATTTCTTTGTAAATTTTTTTACGTTTTTCTAGCTCTAGATCTTCTCTTATTTTTTGAAAGACTTCTAGTGCTTTAACTGGTAGATTTTCTGTAAGAGATTGTGCAAACTCCTCTAAACCTTCTTTTACAACACAGAACTCGCCTGAATGACTACACATATAAGTTTCAAGATTACAATAATTACAATTTCTTGCGGCAACTGCGGAGAGCCTTATACCTGTGTATGGGCAATATATAAATTTTTGAGATGTTGTAGGAGTCATCGTTTTAATATTTTTTAAGAGGATTCGGATTATCTCCGCCTCTTTTGAAAGGATTATACCCTGGCGAGTTAGAATCTTCGTGCGGGAAAGGAAATTGCATTTCTTTAGGTATTGTGCACTTAGGTTGGCTTTGGGCAGAGTTATTTAATAAAGAAATTAATCCAGGAGTTCTCTTTCGTGATCTTTCTAGGTTTTCTTGCATAATTAAAATGTCAATATTATTGCATAGATAGAGCTCACTAGCCCTTACTTTCTTCATACATACGTCTAGTTCTTTTTCATACATCTCTGAAATTTCCTCATGAGACCAAACTCTTCGAGATACTCCTTTTTCATCTTTTGCAACTACAAGACCTGAAGATAATTGTTTTACGAAGTAAATCTTAGAATATGCAGAATTGAAGTCCAAGGTAGTTGCTCCAAAATTTCTATATAACTTGTTAGATATAATTTCTTTACCTTCTGCGTCTTTCATTTAAAACTTATAGTTAATTTGTTTTTAAGTTTTTGTATGCTGAAAGAGTTATTTGGAGACTCGACAGCTTAATCTATTTTTTAGTTTCGGCGGTTTTATGCACTAAGGTGATCTTAGTATCTGGAGAATAAGTAAAGTCTATTTTTAAAAATTATTTTAAGTGTTTTGCCATATCTGCAATTTCTTTGTATATTTTTTTACGTTTTACAGTTTCCAGTTTAGCTGCCTCTTGTAAAAAATAACTAGTAGTTAGTTTAGGTTTACTTTGTTCTTGAACAAGGCCCTCCTGTTGTTTAAACAACTGTTCTAAAAAGTCTAGTTGTTGGAATCTTTCTTGATTAAACCCACTTGATAGTGATTGTGCAAACTGCTCCAAACCTTCTTTTGCAACACAAGGTTCACCTGAATGACTGCACATATAAGTTTCAAGATTACAATAATTACAATTTCTTGCTGCAACTCCTGAAATTTTATAACCTAACCATTCACAAAAATAGCTTTGAGGTGTTTGAGAAGTCATTTTAACATCTCATATGTGGACTAGGATTATCTCCGCCGAGTTTATAAGGATTATAATTTGGCGAGTTAGGATCTTTGTGTGGAAAAGGAAACTGCGTGCCATCATCTGTGCACTTAGGTTGGCTTTGTTTAAGAGCTGATTCTTCTAAAAATTCCTCGACTAATCTTTGATCGGTTATTTCAAATTTTGAGTATGAAATGATATCCATTAATGTTGCGGCACCGACCGGAAAACCATTCCAGTCAGAATAAACCAGGTCTCTTTCATAATCTGATTCAAAAGTTTCATGTCCTTCCCAATCTTGTTTAGTAAAATCATAAAACCTTTTGCGAGTTACTCCACTAACTTCTGCTCTTGCAAATTCAGGAGTTGCTAAACCAAAACGCGATTCAACTAATTGTAATGAAACACATGTGCCCAAGTCTAATTGAAATTTACCTGCTACTCTAAAAGTCTTATTTTTTTCACCAGTAAATAGAGCAAGAGGAAAGGGTGCTGCAAACATAAGAGGAATTGGTTGTGACATATACTAATTAATTAAAATCTATTTAAAAATATTTGCGTGCTAAGGGGCTTTTTTGATTCGTCAGCTTAACTAACTTTTTAGTTTCGGCGGTTTTGTGCACTAAGGTCTGCTTTATGAAAAGCCTTCCAAATAACTCGCGGCCAAAGGTAAACATAGTGCAAAGATATAAGGAAATAATTAAAAACAAAAAATAAAGAATTAAAATAGAATTAAAACTGTTTTGTTTGATTGAACTTAGCCATCATTTTTTCTACAACGACTTGAGGAGCGTAGCCTTTGTTGCTACACGACTTCATAAATTCATCGTAAACTTTTCGGTCTATGTTCCAGTCTATTTTTCTTTTTTGTGCATCTGGTGGTGTTGCTGCCATAATTTTTACCTCCCTTTTCAGGATTTACCTGTTTAAACAGAAAAAGAACTATATAAAACTACTTGAAATAGAAAAAACAGCTGTTTAAACACCGTTTATATACGGTAAATCAAGGCCTGTTTAATAGTCTAAACATGTGTTAAAACGACTGTTTGACTGTTTGTTTGTATAAAAAATAAAAAATAAATAAAAATTTTGTATGTATTTATCTGCCGAAAAGAGCAGCAATTACTGAGATTATTGCACCAAGTACAACAATCCAACCTGCTATTGCAGTAATAATTCCAGGTATATAAGGTACAGCTAAGATGCCTTGGATCATTCCAGAGCCAACAGCTAGAGATACTAAAATACCTACAATCCATGCAATAAATGCAGAAAAGTTAAATCCTTTTTTTGCCATTAATATGTTTCAAACCCCCTTTCAGAACCTTTTTTATCTTTTGATTTTGGAAAAGAACGGTGCTTACCACGAGTGAAAGGCATAATAAATAAGAAAACACTTAAAAAAACAAGACCTAGTGAAATTAAATAAGCATCTGTTAATTGAGTGCTAATTCCCCAATACAATTCTTGAACACCAAACATAGAAAGTTTATCAGGATTCAAAGTACATAGACTCCAAGTATAAGAAGGGTTGGGAATATTTGCAGAAACCTGACAAGGAACAAGTTTAATAAAAAAGGAAGTAACTAAATAACCTATTGCAGCTAAAGAAGGTACTGCTAACCTTGTTTTCCACCCCATAGTTAAGAGATGTTCTTCTTATTTATAAACTTTTCTTAAAAATACAAAAAAAGCAATCTTGAAAAAAAGTGTTTAAACAACTCCAAACACCTGCTGTTTAAAAAAAAAGTAAACAACCTTAAACAGACATTTAAACAAAGGAGGCAAAATAAGCCATTTTAAGGCATTTTTTAGTACCTGTTTAAGTGTTTATATCTTGTTTGTTAAATTTTTGCCGGTTGTTTAGTTTAAAACATATTTTTTAATTATTATAGACTATAAACTTGCTTGTTGGTTAAATAAACAACATGCTAAAGTAGCTTATTTTTAGCTTATTTTTATGATTTTTTGAATATAAAGCGAAAGATTTATAAAGGTAGCTGTTTAAACAACTATAACATGTTTGGATTTTTTAAAAAAAGAGATGAAAGTACAATAAAAAAAGAAGAAGTTCAGAAATCTTTTGATGCAGTTAAAGAAGATTTTAACAAAGTAGGCCAATGGATAAGCCATTTCGACGGTAATGATAAGCAACAAAATGAAGAGATTTCTGAATTAAAACAACAAATATTTATATTACAAAATGAAATTGATGATGTAAAAGATTTTATTTCTCTGTTTGGAACTAAGATTTCTAAACAACAACAACCATTAGGGATAAAACAAACGAGTGTTTCTGATGTTCAAAGTACTGTTCAAACGGCTGTTCAAACAAGTATTTTAGACAATTTAACCCTTATGGAGAGGGGAATTGTATGGGCACTAGTAAATGCAGATAATAGTAAATTAAGCTATGAAGACCTAGCGATCGTTCTTGGAAAAGACAAAAGCACAATTAGAGGACAGATAAATATGATAAAACAAAAGTGTGAGGGGTTAATTGAAGAGTCAAAAGAGGCAAATGGGAAGAAAAGAGTGTATATTCCTGAAGAAATGAAGCAAATTATACTCAAAAAGGAAAAAGTGAGAGTTAAATCAAGTAAAAAAATGAGAGTAAACTCATAATAAATAAAAAATTAGAGGAAAAAGTGAGAGAATATAAGAAAGATTATAATAAAATGAAAAATGCTGAAAAAGAGAGTATTAAAAAATAGGTAAAGAATAAGTATTTTTAATGAAAAAGAGAGTTTTAAAGCTATAGAGGGCCAAAAAACAAAAAAAATATAAAAAATTACCGAGGACAAACCTAAATAAAGGAGATTTAGGGTCTGGTTAAATATAGATGAAAATAATTAATCGGTTAGCCGAATTCTAATTAGGCTTTATAGTTCTCTGAGTTTAATAATTGTAGATAGGGATGCAATTTTTTGAAGATTTTCGGAGATCTGTAGTGCAATTTGCTTGTTATTTACCCTTCTTTTGACAATAGGGATGCCTTTTGAAGTAAGTTTAATAACATAATCCCTAATTGAAGATTCGCTTAAATTAAGGTTATTTGCAAGAGTTTTATATGTAATTTCTTCTATACCTTTTGTTTCTAGACTATAAATTGCGGAAAAAATTAACATTTCTTGAGGAGTTAGGCGTTTGAACTTAAGTCTGAGTTCTTTTTTGAGATTATCGAGAGTATTTAGGGTTTCTTGAATGTCTTCAAGATTGAGTTTTTGACTGTTTTCATGCATAAAACCGCTTAAAAAGTCGGTTTGTCGGTTTGTTTGACTGTTTGTTGATTTGTCTGTTGGAACCCCTTCATTTCCTGTGGAAAATGAAGATCTAAGTTCTTTCAACCCCTTCATTTCCTGTGGAACTGTTGGTAAATCTGCTAGTTTGTCTGTTGGAGTGGAAGTAAAGGGGCTAAATTGTGTTGGACTATGAGAGATACTAATTGATTCTTTTAAGGTATAAACCTCACTACGAAGAGAAGAGATTTCATTCTTTATAGATTGCATTTCCTCTTTTATTCTTTGAAAGGCCTCTTTTACTGGATCCATAATAAGAAGAAAATAATAGTCTTTTTAATATTAATTATTCTATAAGATATATTTTAGTAAGGAACATTTAACTTATAAATTTTGTTCTACTCTTTGAGAAATGTTTTGTTGATTTTGCTGATGTTTGCTGTATATTTCATAGGTTTCATTAGAAATTCGCCATCTTGCCCGCCTACCATATTTAATTCCTTGAGGATTTTTATCAATTTTAACTAAAATATTTTTAGATTCAAGCTCAAGAAGTAATTTTTTTACAAATTCCTCATCTCTAGCAAGCTCTTTTGCAATATCTGATGTAAAAACTTGTTTAGGGAATATAGTAAATAGATAATAGATTACTTGTTCTTGTATTTTTTCTTGTTTTTCTTTAGAAATTGAAGGCATGTAATACTTATTCGGTTTTGAGTTTATATAGTTTTTGGAAATGTGATAAATAAAACACTTAAAAATAGAAAAATATAAAAAGGAAAGAGAACATAGTATAATTAGAATTAGTTTTATCTAAATTTCACATACAATTTACCTCATGAGCGTTCTGTATCAAAATACCTATGCACGAAAAAATGAAGAATTGATTGAAAAGCTCGATCCACTTGTAAAAGAATGGTTCTTTTCACGATTTCCTTCATTTTCACTTACTCAGAAGTATGGTGTTTTACCAATTTTTGAAAGAAAAAATATTTTAATCTCTGCACCAACAGGCGGAACAAAAACATTAACTGCTTTTTTATCAATTTTAAACTATTTAGTCATGTTAAGCAAGCGAAATGAACTAGAAGACAGGGTTTATGCAACATACTGTTCGCCCCTTAAGGCATTAAGTAATGATATTTTTGTAAATTTAATAAAACCTTTAGAAGAAATTGAACACTTGGCTGAAAAAAAAGGTATAAAATTGCAAAAAATAATAGTCGGACTAAGAACAGGAGATACAGATGCTAAAGAAAGAGCAAAAATGGCTAAAAAATCACCCCACATTATAGTAACTACTCCTGAAAGTTTAGCAATTATGATTAATTCCCCTAAATTTGTTGAGAAATTTGCAAGATTAGAGTTTATGATAATAGATGAAATACATTCTTTAGCTGAAAATAAAAGAGGGACACATTTAAATTTGACAATTGAGAGACTTCAAGAGATATCTATTATGCCAATTGTAAGAATTGGGCTCTCTGCAACAGTCTCACCATTAGAAAGAGTAGCACATTACTTGGTTGGAGAGGGTAGAGACTGCTTAATTGCAGATATTGAAATGATAAAAAAGGTAGATTTGGAAATTTTGAGCCCCGTTGAAGACTTTTTGAACACAAATAATATTCAATTAGCACATAAATTATATGAAATGCTAGATAATTTAATACAAAAAAACAAAACAACACTCATTTTTACAAATACAAGGGCTGCAACTGAACGAGTAGTCAATAATTTGAAAGAAAGATTCCCAAAAAACTATATAGAAAATATTGGTGCACACCATTCTTCACTTTCAAAAGAACATAGGCAAGAAATTGAACAAAAATTAAGAGAAGGAAAGTTAAAAGTAGTAGTATGTTCAACATCATTAGAACTAGGAATTGATATAGGTTATATTGATTTGGTCGTTTTATTAGGTAGTCCTAAGGCGGTTTCAAGAGCAATGCAAAGAATAGGGCGTGCTGGCCACCAATTACATGAGACTGCAAGAGGAAAATTTATAGTAAATGACTTTGATGATTTGATTGAATCGGCCATTATTCTAAAAAATTCAAAGGAAAAAATAATAGATGAAGTATATATTCCTCAAAATTGTCTGGATGTTTTAGCCCAGCAAATATTTGGTATGGCTATTTATAAAACTTGGAAAATGGAAGAGATGTATAGTTTAATAAAAAAAAGCTATTGCTATAGAAATTTAGATAAAAATGACTTTTATTCTGTAATTTCTTATCTTGCAGGTGAATATGAGCTTAAAGTTAGAAATCTTTATTCAAAAATATGGTTTAATCCAGATACTAATGAAATTGGGAAGAGAGGCAAACTTGCAAGAGTGATTTATATGACTAATATTGGGACTATTCCTGATGAGAGTTTTACAACAGTTGTTTTGAGAGATGGGACACCTATTGGTAAACTAGATGAGGTATTTTTAGAAAAAATGAAAAAAGGAGATGTTTTTGTTTTAGGAGGTAAAAAATACCAGTTTTTATATAATAAGGGTATGAAAGTTTATGTTATTCCTTCCGATCGAAGCCCCACCATTCCTTCTTGGTTTTCTGAGATGCTCCCTTTAAGTTTTACAACTGCCTGTTCAATTGGAAAATTTAGAAGAGTTTTAGATGATAAATTTAGAGCAAAAAAATCTCCAAAAGAAATAAAGGAGTTAATTAAAGAATATGTTTATTCCAACGACAAAATAGCCGAAACTATTTATAACTATTTTGAAAAACAATTCAAATACTCAATAATTCCTAATGACAAACAAATATTAGTTGAAGAATACAAAATAGATAAGAAAAAATATATTATATTCCATTGTCTTTTTGGAAGAAGAGTTAATGATGCTCTTTCGAGGGCTTGTGCTTTTGTTGTTGCCTCTGCTAGAAAAAGAGATGTTGAAATAGGAATAAATGACAATGGATTTTTTATTGCTGGAAAAGATCTAGAACTTGAAAAGATATTAAGAGGATTTAAAATGCTAGAAAGAGACAATATACAAAAAGTTCTTGATGAAGCTATTGAAAAAACAGAGGTTTTGAAAAGAAGATTTAGACACTGTGCCACAAGGAGCCTTATGATTCTTAGAAATTACAAAGGATACATAAAAACTGCTGGAAAACAACAAATGTCTAGTCATTTCTTATTAGCCGCAGTGAATAAGAGCACTAAAGAATTCCCTATTTTGAAAGAAGCTAGAAGAGAAGTTTTAGAAGATTTGATGGATATTAATAATACTAAAGAAATTATAGATAAAGTAAATAAAGGTGAAATTAAAATTGAAGTAAAAAACACTAAAATAATAAGTCCTTTTGCTATAAATCTTATTTTACAAAGTCACTCTGACCTTATTAGAATTGAAGATAAAAATGAATTTATTAAACGTGTTTGGGAAGAATTAGAAAAATAGTATTAAAGTATAATAAAACTTATAAATTGCTTTTATACTAAAGAATTATGACCTTAGAAAAATTAATGAGCGGTGTTAATTGGCTACATATGACTAGAGATCTTAAACAAGGTGATGAAATTTATATGTTGTGTCCTGTAAGGAAGGCAACTCCAGAAGAAAAAGAATTTTTAGAAGCATATAAACAAGAGATGATAATAAGAGGATTTAGAGCTCATTATCCTGCTACAGATACTAATCAAGAAGCAGATCTTGGAGGATATAGAATTTGTATGGATCATTGTGAGGAAGAAGAGAGAGCTGCTCAAATCCATACTTTTTGGAATCCTAACTCTACTGGAAGTTATGTTGACTTAGGTACTTGTCTTTATTTACATTGGAAAGAAAATAAGAAAATAAAAGTAATAAATAGAAAAGAAGTGGAAAAGACAGTTTCAGAACATGAAGCTAAAGGAATAACAAAAAGTTATGAGCATGTTATTTTGTATTTAGATACTTTAGCTGAAAAAAAGAAGAGTTAACCTTATAATTTGAGAATTCTTAATAATTTTATAAAAATATATGATTTTGAAGTTATAGATAGGTGTCTTTTTTTGAAAAAAGAAAA